>CAMYJJ010000083.1 GCA_947258735.1 Thermodesulfovibrionia bacterium
CTCTCTTTTTTGCTTTTGCATTAATACCGCTGCATACCCTCCAAAAGTCGCGGATACTTGCCACATAATCCTTTCCCGGCATGACCCGTTCAAAACTGTGGGCAAGCAGGGGGTCGGTTTTTATTCCCCGGCGCTGAAATACTTTTTTCATTATAGGATAGGCGATCTGTTCGGTGGTGCCCGGAGCAACCGTGGTCTCAATGAGCACAAGGGTATCAGGTGAAATGTATTCGGCCATGATTGCCAGGGATTCTTCCAGCGGCCCCATTACCGCATGGCCGTTGCGTACATTTCCTATGTCCTCTTTATGATAGTCGCACTGAATATCAACAACGACAACGTCAGCAAGAGATAACACATCATACGTAAAGGTAGCGGTCAGGGTTTTCTTGTCCAGGACACATCTTTCAATCATGGGGGCGAGTTCTTTATCTTCAGATATGACAGGTGATACTCCTTTGTTTAATACAGGGATTTTCCAATAGCTTCTTGTACTTGGTCTCTGCATGCCGATAACATATTTTGTTGGATTCCCTTTTGAGTCCTCTGTGTCAGCTACAACGGCAGCCATTGCAGCGCCTACAAACCCGACCCCCATCACAACAACGATCTCTCTCTTTAATTTTCGCTGTTTTGCTACGGTTGTCTTAAGACGCCGGATTTCTTTTTTATAATCTTCTTTTGCAGGTAAGGCAAACTTTTCACCGTCAGGGCTCACCGAATATTCAGAACTCATTTAACAGGCTCTCCTTATTTAATCTTTTATATAGTTTGTTTAAGTGTTCAATGAATATAAATATGATATATGACATTATATCGGCTGGTTGAGAATATTTCTTGAGAAATTTGTAGCTGCTCAGGGACAAAGGGATAAAGGGATAAAGATTAAAAGTATTTACCAAAGGTATTGTTGTTAAAACTTTGTGCCTTTGTCCCTTTGTGCCTTAGTGCCTGCCGGTACCGGCAGGTCCCTTCTGGCATTAACAATGCAAAAAAAACCAAAAGGCCCGGAAAAGGGGTTATAAAGGCGGTGAGGTTCACTCGGCTTGATATAGAGCACATCCATACAACTCAGCTCAATATCTCGTTTACTGATCTTTGCCCTGCCTTTCCCCCTCACTGCGATTACAACATGTTCATGTTTATGTTTCTCAAAACTGCTGTATCCGTCAGGTTCAATTTCAAAATATCTCAGATGAAATTTTGTGGTTTCACCGTTTGACCCGATTAGTGCCTGTCTGGTGATCCCGCGCCAGTCCTGTTTTTCTGATTTATACTCCCGGACCCTGACACCGTTCCACCTGAAGTTGTCCTGAAATCTGTAATGCCTGTTTTGGTTGCGGTTTTTTTTACCGGTAGTTTCCGGCAGTTCACACGAAGTAAATTTGCTCTTATCGGGCATGAAAAGATTATAGCGAAACAACACATATATGACAAACAGGATGGTCAGGGAGACTTCCTCATTGTCGGTCTCTTGTAGGAGAAAATTATTACTGGAACGTGTTGACATTCTTAATTATTTATGATGAATCAATGCTTTTGTAACGCCAATGAATTATGTTATATTTCTAGACAATGGAAAAAAAGTTGATTCATGATTCAAAGAAATATCTTATGAACACCTATAACCGCTATCCTATTGTTCTCAGGAAAGGCAGGGGCACGAAGGTTTGGAGTGCGGATGGCAGGGAATATCTGGATTTTATAGCCGGAATAGCGGTCAACTGCCTTGGCCACTGTCATCCCAGGGTCGTGATTTCCCTTCAAAAGCAGGCTCAGAGACTCTTACATGTATCCAACCTGTATCATATTGAGCCCCAGATAAAACTGGCAAAACTGCTTGTAGAAAACTCTTTTGCTGACAAGGCGTTTTTTTGCAATTCCGGGGCAGAAGCCGTGGAAGGAGCGATTAAACTTGCCCGAAAATATGCCAGGGACCATGCATTTCATGGAAAATATGAGATTATCACGGCATATGGTTCATTCCACGGCAGGACCCTTGCTGCTTTAAGTGCAACCGGTCAGGAATCACTGCAAAAGGGTTTTGAGCCGCTTGTCCAGGGGTTCAAGAGCGTTCCCTTTAATGACATTGACGCCCTGGAAGAGGCCATAACAAAAAAAACATGTGCTATCATGCTTGAGCCGGTCCAGGGTGAAGGAGGCATACGGATTCCTCATCCGGACTATTTTAAGCAGGTCCGGGAGTTGTGTGACAGGAATGATATTCTGTTAATACTTGATGAGATCCAGACAGGGATAGGACGTACAGGGAAGCTTTTTGCGTATGAACACTTTAACGTAACACCCGATATAATGACCCTGGCAAAGGGACTTGGAGGAGGTATTGCCATAGGCGCACTACTGGCAAAGGAATCTGTGGCCGCATCATTTCAACCAGGGACCCATGCATCAACATTCGGCGGTAACCCTCTGGCCTGTGCAGTGGCAATTACAACGCTTGAAACATTACTGGAAGACGGCTTTCTCCTTTCAAACTGCGAACATCTAGGGAAGTATTTTCTGAAGAAACTTGCTACACTACAGCGGGAATTTCCATCACTTATTATTGAAGCCAGGGGACTTGGCCTTATGATCGGGCTTGAGCTGACAAAGACAGGCGGTGCTATTGTAGAGAAGTGCGCATCAAGGGGAGTGCTTATCAACTGCACAAGCGGTAATGTGCTTCGTTTTACTCCGCCATTGATAGTTTTGGAAAAGGAAATTGATCATTTAATAGATGTTCTTGAGGACATTTTTGAGAGAGAACCGCACTAAACAGTAACAATATAAAGGAAAGAAATAACTACTCAGGTAGGCACAAAGGCACACAGTTACAAAGGGACATAGTGAAAAAAGATTAACATATTTTTCATGTATTGTTGTTAAAACATTGTGCCTGTGTGCCTTTGTTACTTTGCACCAAAATAGTTACGGAAAGAGAAGTAATGAAAAGGGATTTTCTTACATTACAGGACATTTCGTCAGACGAATTTCATGCAATTATAAAAAGGGCCTCTGAATTCAAGTCAGGCAAGGACAGGAATGCATGTCCGCTCATCGGAAAAAGCATTGGGCTGCTTTTTGACAAGACATCGACGAGAACAAGGATATCTTTTCAGACCGGCATATATCAGCTTGGTGCCCAGCCGATTTATATCAACTCAAATGAACTGCAGCTTGGACGGGGAGAAACTGTTGAGGATACGGCAAAAGTTATTTCGCGGTATCTGCATGGTATTGTCATCAGGACATTTGCACACAGTACAATCGAAAAACTGGCTGCCAACTCCTCCATCCCTATTGTAAACGGCTTGACAGACCTTCATCATCCATGCCAGGCACTTGCTGATATGCTCACGATATGGGAGCAGAAGGGTGCTTTAAAAAATATACGGCTTGTGTATGTGGGTGACGGGAATAACGTTGCCAATTCACTTATGGAAGCAGCCCTTCATACCGGCGTTGAGCTCGCCCTGGCCTGTCCCCGTGGGTATGATCCTGACCGGAACATATTTGAATATGTGAAGGAAAACGGAGGGAACGTTCAATTGTATACAGAACCTGAGGATGCGGTAAAGGATGCTGATGTGATATATACCGATGTATGGATAAGCATGGGGCAGGAAAGAGAAGCAGAAAGAAGAAGACAGATTTTCAAGAGATATCAGGTGAACAAAGATCTTCTGTCATTGGCAAAACCGGATGCCATTGTTATGCACTGCCTGCCTGCCCACAGGGAAGAGGAGATTACCAGTGAGGTGCTTGACTCTCCGCAAAGCGTGGTCATAGACCAGGCTGAAAACAGACTGCACACACAGAAGGCAATGCTGGAAATGCTGATCCAATGACGAAACCTGTAATGCTTTTGGTCCTGGATGGATGGGGGATTTCATCTACGCCGGATTCAGATGCACAGGCCAGGGCGAATATCCCATTTTACAGAAGTCTTCTGGAAAAATATCCCGATACAGCACTTGAATGCGCTGGTGAGGCAGTAGGTCTTCCTGAAGGGACCATGGGCAACTCTGAGGTCGGACATCTCAATCTTGGTGCAGGCCGTGTCGTGTACCAGGATTTCGCAAGGATCAACAAGGCCATAACAGACGGGGAGTTCATAAAAAACCGGGCCTTTGTCGAAGCAATGGAAGGGGCCGCAATAAATAAAAGGGCAGTGCATTTTCTTGGATTATTATCAGACGGGGGAGTTCACAGTCATATTGATCATCTCTACGCGCTTATTGATCTGGCCATATCAAAAGGGATAGAGAAGATATTTATTCATGCATTCATGGATGGGAGAGATACGCCTCCTGATTCTGGAATTAAGTACATTAATGTCCTCGAATCTTTTCTGCATGACAAGCCCAGTGCAAAGATAGCAACAGTGACAGGCAGGTACTGGGCTATGGACAGGGACAACAGATGGGAAAGGGTTGAAAAGGCATATAAGGGACTTATTCTCGGTGAGGGCAAAAAGGTCAAGACTGCATCAGAAGCAGTTGAAGCGAGTTACAAGGCAAATGAGATGGACGAATTTATTAAACCGTCAATTATCTGTTATGACGATAAACCAATCGGAAGTATTAATGATGGAGATTCAGTGGTGTTTTTTAATTTCCGCGCTGACAGGGCGCGGGAGATCTCTGCTGCACTTGCCGGCAAAAACTTTAACGAATTTGCCAGGGACAGAGTGCCTGATCTGAAATCATACGTAACAATGACTATGTATGATGATGACTTTGATTTCCCAGTTGCCTATCCACATGTAAAACTCACAAACATTCTTGGTGAAATAATAAGCAGACAGGGGCTAAAACAGTTACGAATAGCAGAGACTGAAAAATACGCCCATGTGACGTATTTTTTCAATGGGGGTGAAGAAGAGCCCTTTCCCGGAGAGGACAGGTGCCTCATTCCTTCTCCCAAAGAGGTTGCCACGTATGATCTTAAACCGGAAATGAGCGCATATGAAGTCACTGATGAAGTGCTTGAAAGGCTTGAACAGAACACGTATGATTTCATCCTTCTAAATTTTGCAAACCCGGACATGGTAGGACATACAGGGATAATGAATGCGGCCATCAAGGCCTGTGAAACTGTTGATGCATGTCTTAAGAGGATCGTTGAAAAGGTCCAGGCCCTTGGAGGGCTTGCAATTATTACTGCTGACCACGGTAATAGTGAACAGATGGAGAACAATACCGGTGCTCATACTGCGCACACGCTAAATCCGGTACCTTTTTTACTTCTCAGTGAAAATTATACATTAAGAGACAAAGGCATACTTGCAGATGTGGCGCCCACTGTGCTTGATATAATGGGGATTGAACAGCCGGAAGAAATGACCGGTCATAGTTTAATAAAAAAATAGGGGTCAAGAAACCCAGGGGACAAGGGTTCAAATAAATCGGTGTCTATCCATTGACGATGTTTGTTTGCCTGTCATTCCGGCATTCTTTAAGCCGGAATCCAGTCTTTTTAATAGAACTGGATGCCCGATTAAGGACTGCGAGCATGACAATAATTAATAAATCATTTTATGCACAGACTCTAAATCAATGTTGATTAATATATTTTTCTCAAATTACTTTATCAGCACCCTGGGCCCCTCGAACCCTTTATGTAAACTATGCTCAACAAAGTATTAAACATATTTTTTCCTGAAATTTGCCCAATATGTCAGTGTCAATGCCAAAATCATGAAACAGCTCCTGTCTGCACCGACTGCTGGAAATCGATCAGCCAATACAAAGGACCCATTTGCCAAAAGTGCGGGGCCCCCCTGGTATCTGAAGCTTCAACAATATGCGGCGAGTGTCTGAAACAGACCCCTGCCTTTGCATGTGCCAGGAGCTATGGGGTATATGATCATGCATTGAAAAAAGGGATTAACCTTCTGAAGTATCACGGAAAGAAAAGGTTGTCACGGCCGCTGTCTAAATTGCTGATACAGGCCGGTCTTCCAGAGGCAGACATCGTGATCCCGGTGCCTCTTCATCACAGGCGTCTGAGGAAAAGAGAGTTTAACCAGTCAGCGCTTATTTCAAAACACATTGCAGAAGAAACAAATTCCAGGCTTGTTCTGGACTGTCTGGTCAAAGTCAGGGACACTCTGCCTCAAGTTGGACTAAGATATAAAGCAAGAGTGAAAAATATCAAAGGGGCATTTGAAGTCATGAACTGGAAGCTCATAAAAGACACGAAGATAATGCTGGTTGATGATGTGGTAACAACAGGAGCTACTATTCGTGAATGCTCACATACTCTTAAAGAGGCAGGTGCAGGAGAAATCCATGTAATCTCCCTTGCCCATGGAATGAGTGATTAGGTCTTATGAAAAATGAATTTGAATACCCCGTTTTGTAAACGGGGATGAAGAGTTTTCCTTTTAAGTCTCCCCCTTTGAAAACGGGGATTACAGATTAAATTATCATTAATAAAAATTTTATTTTGAAGCTCCCCACAAACTGCATGTAACCGGCAAACTGCCGGTCATCAGATCCCTCAGGAGCCACCATACCCAACAGCGACTTTTCCTCCATTCACAATTACAGGGACCTTTCTTTCTCCATTGGAATGCTGTAACATTTCCTCCATCCTGGCACTGTCAGCCTGCACATCATAATAAACTGCACCTGAATAGTCCACACGGGCCTTGTCAGTGTACGGTCAACCGCCTTTACCATAAATAATAATATTATCTGTCATTGTATTGCCTCCTCATTGTTATAATAGACATCATTATATCAGATCACTCGAAGCATAAACCATTATTGATCAATACATTTTTGAATAATTCAGTCGCACCCACATATCTCATTATCCCTGCGGCAGGGCTTGGCACGAGAATGAAACAGGTTAATCCTGACCTGCCAAAAGAGATGCTTTCCATAGGAAATAAGCCCGCAATTCAGTATGCTGTGGAAGAAGGCATATCTGCCGGAATAAAGAATATGGTCGTTGTTTTAAATGAACAAAAAGAGGTCATCCGACAGTATCTTGAAACGCAATATCGAGGTTCAACCTCGATATCATTTACTTATACGTATCAAAAAGAGCCTTTGGGTGAATCCGACGCCATCGGTTATGCAAGGGATATTGTCGGTAATAATGCAGTTGCTGTTATTTATCCGGACAATGTATATCTGCCGGCTCCCGGAGCTTTAAAGGCGCTCATCCCGGTTTACAATAAATACAATAGAGATGTTGTAGCCCTTTCCCAGGTGAGTCCGGATATAGCCCTTACGATCAGTAATGCCGGACGGGTAGATATTTCTCCTTTAAATAACGGTCTGTTCAATATTAGTAAATTCATACCAAAAGGCGAAGGACATTTCATCCCGCACTTCAGGAATGAACTGCGGGCATGCGGTATATATGTTTCAGGGCCTCACTTGTTTGATCATATTGAGATGACGCGAAGTACTGTCAGCAAAGGAGAGTTTACTGACTATCCTGTGAGGACGTCTATTCTAAAAGAGCGAGGAATGACAGGATGTCTTCTTGACGGGACAGTTTTTGATATAGGGAACCCAAAGGGATATGCATTATGTTTAAAATATATGAAAGATAGTGCTGACCTGAAATAGTTTAGGCTGATGACAGATAAAAAAGTTTACTGCAATAAATGCATACATTTTTATGTGACCTGGGACAACAAGGCCCCCAGGGGCTGCAGGGCAATGGGATTTAAGACCAAAAGCATGCCTTCCCATGTTGTCTTTAAATCATCAGGGGTCCAGTGTTTAAAGTTTAAAGAGAAGAAAGGGTAATTTCCCATTCGCCGTTGATGCAGTGTCATTCCTGCTTGTCCGGAATTTTCCAGTTGCCTGTGTTTTAGATTCCCGTAGCGCTTAGCTTGCGGAATGACAGCCTTATGAGTTATTTTTTCTCCAAATTGCATTTCAGTAAATCCCTGTGGGATAATGATAATTGCCCATGAATTATGCAATTTTCAGGAAGCCCAGCAGGTATATCGGGAATGAGCTAAATATAATCAAAAAACAGGGAGATATAAAAGTTGCTCTCTGTTTTCCTGATACCTACGAGATCGGGATGTCCCATCTGGGGCTTAAAATTCTTTATTCCATTATTAATGAAATTCCTAATGCTTCGGCTGAAAGGGCTTTTGCCCCCTGGGTAGATTTTGAGTCTTATCTTCGAGAGAATAACCTTCCTTTGACTTCGCTGGAGTTTGAACGGCCCCTGAATGAATTTGATATTGTGGGCTTTACCCTCCAGTATGAGCTGTCTTATACCAATGTTCTGAATATGATCGATCTTGGCGGAATACCGATAAGAAGCGGAGACCGGGACGATTTACACCCTCTAATCATTGCAGGAGGTCCCTGCGCTGTTAATCCTTTGTCTCTGGCACCTTTTATAGATGCATTTGTGATCGGTGACGGAGAGGATATTGTAAAGGAGATAATTGAAACTTACTCAGGTAGTCAGGAGTCAGGCAACAGGAGTCATGAGTCTGGAGTGGGGAGTCGGGGGTTAAGAAGAAGAAACAGAAAAGAAGTATTAAAGACGCTTGCTGAAATTGAAGGGATGTTTGTTCCTTCTGTTCATGATGGAACGGGCAAAGTCATTAAGAAACGGATTGTTGATGACCTTGAACATGCCAGTTTCCCTGATAAACCGCTTCTTCCTTATACGACAATTGTTCATGACCGAGTCACTATTGAAATATCAAGAGGATGTACAAAGGGATGCCGTTTTTGTCAGGCAGGAATGATGTACAGGCCGCTCAGGGAAAGGTCCCTTGAGAAAGTTCAGTCCCTTGCTCAAAAGTCCCTTGCAAGCACAGGCTACAATGAAATATCTTTTACGTCCCTCAGTGCAGGTGATTACACTGATCTGCTGCCGCTTATCCGGAATTTCAATAAACAGTGTGAGGGTGCCCATACAGCAGTCTCGTTACCTTCCTTACGGGTGGGAGCAATAAATACAGAGATTTTAAAAGAGATAAAGAGCGTGAGAAAGACGGGATTTACGATCGCTCCTGAAGCAGGAACAAAAAGACTGCGTGATGTGATAAACAAGGATTTTTCCGATGAGGAATATGAAGAGACGCTGAATAAGATATTTTCGCTTGGCTGGACCAATGTAAAGCTCTATTTCATGATCGGACTTCCGCAGGAGACGATAACAGACATTGACGGGCTTATTGAAATGGCGGTAAAAGCGCTCAAAAAGGGACGGCACATAACAGGGAAAAAGGTGAATGTAAATGTGAGCATATCACCCTTTGTGCCCAAACCGCATACGCCGTTTCAGTGGGTCGGGCAGGACACAAAGGATGAACTGAGAAAAAAGCAGGATTACATCAAGAGGGCATTCAGAAAAAAGAAGATAAATTTCAAGGGCCAGTATGTTGAACACAGTATTCTTGAGGCTGTGTTTTCCAGGGGCGGCAGGGGCTGTGCAGACCTCCTTGAGCATGCATGGAAAAAGGGATGCAGGTTTGAGGGATGGTCAGAGCATTTTGATTTTGAAAAATGGCTTGATGCGGCTGATGAAACCGGTATTGACCTTTATGAGTATGCATCCAGGTCATTTAACCCTGAACATGACCTGCCATGGGATTTTATCGATACGGGCATTAAAGAGAGTTTTTTTAAATCAGAGTATGATAAGGCACTGAAAGGTACAATCAGTAAAGATTGCCGGGAGCAGTGTTATGGGTGCGGGCTGGAATGCGGGGAGAGAAATCAGGAGTCAGGAGCCTTGCCTGCCGGCAGGCAGGTCAGGAGTCAGGGATTAGAACTCGATAGTCAAAAGTCAGTGGACACAGAAAACAGGACAAGCACAACGGACGTTATTCGCCGTCCTTCAGTGCGAACCAAGCTCCGGGTCAGGTTTTCCAAAACCGGCATGATGCGTTATCTTTCCCATAATGAATTAATTTTATCAATCATCAGGGCGGTCAAGAGGGCGGACATTCCTGTTGCATTTTCTGAGGGATTTCATCCCCATCCAAAGATCTCATTCGGGCCGGCACTGCCTTCCGGAGTTGAAGGCATGCAGGAGTTTTTTGATATTGAGCTGACGGAATTAATGCATGAGACTGATTTTATATTTATGATGAACTCTCAACTGCCGGAGGGTCTTGAAATTAAAAGTGCTGTTTTGATCCCTGAGGGGGAGAAGTCCCTGAGTGAGATAATATCCTGTTATACTTATGAGGTACATATTGACAAAGAGGATGCGAAAAGCATACATTCATTCACTAAACTGGAGAGCGTAATAGTAACGAGGAAGAACAAAAAGGTGGATATCCGTCCGATGGTGACGAAAGCTAACATTCAGAATAATAAGCTTTTATTAGAAGTGATTGATACTGACACAGCAAATACAAGACTATATGAAATATTGCAGGAAATGCTTCACAAGACACTGGAAGAGGTGCAATCCATGAGAATAACAAGAACAGGATTGTATGGCAATAATAAAGTTGATCACGTATCATCCGAAAAGATAAGAGAATATGGCAGGTAAAATTATTATAAATGTATCTCCTGAGCAAACCAGGGTGGCACTGCTGGATACCAATGCCCTGCTGTCTGAGTTGTATATTGAACGGGTAAAAGATGTAAGTCTGGTCGGTAATGTATACAAGGGAAGAATCGTGAAGATCCTTCCGGGCATGCAGTCCGCTTTTGT
>CAMYJJ010000084.1 GCA_947258735.1 Thermodesulfovibrionia bacterium
CATTCTGTTCCACGAGAAAAACGGTGGTCTTGTGTTTGGCATTAATTTTCCTGATTGTTTCAAAAATCTGTTTTACCACAATAGGAGCAAGTCCAAGGGATGGTTCATCAAGAAGCAGCAGTTTTGGTCTGGCCATTAGCGCCCTTGATATCGCCAGCATCTGCTGTTCTCCGCCGCTCAGGGTCCCTCCTGACTGATTTCTCCTTTGTGTGAGAATAGGGAACAGATGAAAGATATAGTCAAGATCTTTTTTTGTCTCCCTTTTATCAGTACGCAAAAATGCTCCCATCTGCAGGTTTTCCAGCACAGTTAGTTCAGGAAAGATATGACGGCCTTCAGGTACCTGAGATATGCCAAGTGATACTATGACATCGGGCGACAGGGCCTGAATCTCACTGCCCATATAGATGATTTTACCCTGTCTCGGAGAGACCATCCCAGAAATCGACATCAGTGTTGTTGATTTCCCAGCTCCATTGGCCCCAATGAGAGTAATTATTTCTCCCTCGGAAATTGAGATGTTGACCCCTTTCAGGGCCTGTATATTCCCATAGTAGGATTCTATATTTACGAGACTAAGCAACAAACTCTTCTCCCAGATATGCCTTAATGACAACGGGACTGGTCCTTATTTCATCAGGAGGCCCCTGTGCAATTTTTTTGCCGTAGTCCATCACAACTATACGGTCAGACAGGCTCATAACAAGTTTCATGTCATGCTCTATGAGAAGGATGGATACTCCATTTTCATCGCGTATTTTTATTATCAAATGAACAAGCTCTTTTGTTTCCCGGGAATTCAACCCTGCAGCAGGTTCATCAAGCAGAAGCAAAAATGGATCAGTTGCCAGGGCACGTGCTATTTCAAGTCTCTTCTGAGCTCCGTAGGGGAGGTTGCCGGCACGTTCATGTACGAAATCAGTCAGTCCGATCTGTTGAAGAATTGAATAACTGTAATCTACTATCTCAGCCTCTTCTTTTCTGGCTGACCTGTTTCTTAAAATCGCACCCAGTACACCTGTTGATGTGCGGCAATGCCGTCCTATCATGACATTCTCAAGAACAGTCATGTTGGGAAATAGGCGGATGTTCTGGAACGTCCGGGTCATACCTTTTGCCGTAATGACATTTGGTTTGAGTCCGTTCAGTCTGACTTTTTTATCAGTTGAAGGATATATGTATATATCACCACCCGAGGGAGCGTATATCCCGGTCATACAGTTGAACAGGGTTGTCTTTCCGGCACCGTTGGGACCGATGAGGGCCACTATTTCTCCTTCCGAGATATCAAGGTCAAATCGGTCCACTGCTTTCAAACCGCCAAAATCCATCGTTATATTGCTAACATCCAGTATGGTTCTCATCTGATCAAAAAATTCGAAACTCTGCTTGGGAGTTAGTCATAACTTCCTAAGTTTGTCATTCCCGCGGTCTGTTGAGCGGGAATCCAGAGTCTTTTCATAAGGGGCTGGATTCCGGCTAAAGGACTGCCGGAATGACATCTTTCTTTTTTAATATCTCGCAACTTTACTATAGCTTTATTCACTTCCAGTATGGTTCTCATTTCTGGATTGCTTTTAACTCATATGCCCTTCGTACATTGCTGATGATGCCCTGCGGCCGGAATACCATCATTATGACAAGAATTGCCCCGAAGAGGAGCATGCGGTATTCTGTGAAAGCCCTGAGATATTCAGGAAGAAGAATCAGGATAAAAGCACCAATGATAACACCGGGGACAGACCCCATACCGCCCAGGACTACAATAGACAGGATAAGTGCTGATTCATGAAATGTAAAACTGGCCGGATTAATAAACGTTGTTTTTGCCGCAAACATGACACCGACCATGCCTGCCCAGGTCGCTCCAAGTGCAAATGCACTCAATTTGGTCCTGACCCTGTCCACACCCATGGCCTGACATGCTATCTCATCTTCCCTCAGTGCTATCCAGGCCCTTCCTAACCGTGAGTCCTGTAACCTGTTAACAACAAAGATGGTAAATACTGTTAACCCCATGGCAAGAAAATACTGGTAGACCGTAGCGTGCTGCAGCGAAAACTGCATGCCCAATAATGAGGGCCTGGGGATGTTGGCAATACCACTCGGCCCGAATGAGAACTCATTCCAGTTTTCCAGAACAAGCCGTATGATTTCGCCGAATCCAAGTGTTACAATGGCAAGGTAATCTCCCCGGAGGCGGAGCACTGGAAACCCCAGAAGAATTCCGAAAAAGGCACCTATGACAGCGGCGAGAGGAAGGACCGTCCAGAAACCCAGTCCGAAATGATAATTAAGAAGGGCATAACTGTAAGCGCCTACAGCGTAGAAGGCCACATAGCCAAGATCAAGCAGGCCTGCAAGACCAACTACAATATTAAGTCCCAGCCCTAACACAACATACATAAGAACTGTTGTCATAATTGTGGTTTGATACGTGGATAAGACAAAGGGGAAGGCTGTTGCTGCAAAGATTAATATCAAAGATAAAGATTTAAAATACTGTGATTCTCTTATATCAAGTTTCTGAAAAAAAGGTGTGATATGTTCACCTCTTTCGGCCTTTTTATATTCAATTTCTTTCTGTTTAATAAAATATCGCCAGATAAATGAAAGAGCAAAACTTCCGACACCGATCAGAAACATATTGTGCCATCGCCATTCAACTATATTTTCAATTGGGTTTACACGAATGACCATTATGGGAAATGTGAGGAACATGAACCAGAGTGAAACGAGAAGAGAATTTTTTATTTTGGAAATATTAAACATGTTTAATAACCGTAACGAGTAACGCGTAACGTGTAACGGGTAACAAATTACTAATTACGAATAACAAGTAACGAGTAACGAATAACATGTGTCCATGCTCACACTTTCTGCGACGTCGATTTACCAAGAATACCTGCCGGTCTGAATATAAGAATGAGCACGAGCAGGGCAAAGGCAAAGACATCTTCGTAATCACTTGACACATACCCGGTTGCAAAACACTCAGTCCAGCCGAGGACAAACCCTCCGAGGACAGCTCCGGGAATGCTGCCGATGCCTCCAAGCACAGCTGCGGTAAATGCCTTGATCCCGGCTATGAAGCCTATATAAAAATTTATCTGGCCTATATGCGAAGCGATCAGCACACCTCCGATTGCTGCCAGGGAAGAACCGATAATAAAGGTGACAGAGATGATCCTGTTTACATTTATGCCAACGAGCATGGCCATTTTTATGTCCTGTGCAGTGGCCCGCATTGCCTTTCCGATATTGGTAAATTTTATAACCAGGGTAAGTATGGTCATGACTATCACTGTTGTGAGTACAATCGCAAGCTCGGTCGAACCGAACACATGCTCATATTTTTTCATAAAATCAAAATCCGGTATCAGGGCCGGGAAGGGGAGGAAATCAGATGTCTGCGCAAGCAGCACATAGTTCTGAAGAAATATTGACATGCCGATGGCGCTTATCAATGGGGAAAGACGGGGTGCATTGCGAAGAGGCTTATAGGCGATTTTTTCAACGGTATACCCATATGCGGCTGAGTAGATTACTGCTGCAAGCGAGGCAAGTACAAGTATGGCAGGTGCATTAAAACCGTACAGGGTGAGCACGCCAGCGACAATTAATGCCGTAAAAGCACCAATCATATAAATTTCACCGTGTGCGAAATTGATCAACTCGATGATGCCGTACACCATGGTGTACCCAAGGGCGATAAGCGCGTAGATACTTCCCCTTGTTAGGCCTCCCAGTAGCAGCTCGATGAAGTATTCCATAGGTAATTAATATAACACGGCAGGATAGAACAAGATGTTGTTTGTTACTGGTTATCGGTTATTTGTTAAAGACGACACAACTTCCCCGCCCAATAATTAATAACAAGTAACAATGAACGAATAACACAACCTCGACTATTTGACTTCAACATATTTACCGTTTTTCACCTGAAACATTGAAAAGCCCACTCCTATGGCATCTCCTTTATCGTTAAAACTGATATTGCCGAGAGGGGTATCAATGTATTCGGTCCGCAGGGCTTTTATTATCTTTTCATAGTCAGTTGAGCCTGCCTTTTCTATTGCGTTAAGCAGTGCCTGTGCCGCAGCATAGGCATTTAAAAAAAAGGCGCCCGGATCTGAGCCATAGGCAGTTTTATGCGCTTCATTGGCCTTAATGGCAAGCGGGTTCATGGATACATCTTTGGGTCCTGTGGCATACACCCCTTCGGCATATTGTCCGGCCACTTTAATAAACGTTATGTCCTTTACTCCATCATCAGATATGAATATGGTGTCCATCTTTTTCTTTCTCATGAGCATGACGATTTTGGATGCCTCGGGATGGTATCCGCCAAAGATAACGGCCTCAGCCCCGGAGAGTTTGAGTTTCTGGACAACAGCCGAGTAGTCAACAGCGCCCGGTGTTATGCCTTCATATAAAATGAGTTCTGCCCTGCCTGATTGTTCTACAAAGCTTTTTGCAAACTCTGCGAGTCCCTTGCCATAGTCTCCCTTGTCATGCAACACAGCTATTTTCTTTAATTTCAGCACATCCAGAGCAAAATCAACTTCAAGTTTTGCCTGTGCATCATCAGATGCAATGGTACGGAAAAAATTGGGGTAATCACCGCTCTGTGTGAGGTCAGGGTTTGTGGCTGAAGGGGACATTGTTATGATCTTTGATTCCCTGTAAATGCCTAAAGCAGCCTTTGTTGCTCCGCTGCAGATGTGTCCCAGTACAATATGAACATTTTGAGAGACCAGTTTTGTTGCTGTGTTGGTAGATATTTCAGGCTTGCAGACATCATCTTCAATAAGAAGCTCTACGTTCCTGCCAAGAACGCCGCCTTTTGCATTTATTTCTTTCACGACCAGTTCAGCAGCCTTGACAGACGGCAATCCATAAGATGCAAGATCACCGCTGTGAGAGCCTGCAACTCCCACTTTCACAGATTCTGAATCAGGTTTGGTGCAGGACAGAGTCAGCGAACCAATGACCAGTAAAATGATGATAATAATAGATCTGTTCCAAATGCATTTCATATGGCAGGCCTCCTGAATAAGATTGATGGGGACACTTCCAATGGGAAGTGTCCCTGTTATGCACGTAAAGGGAATTAGAGCATTATATTATTGATCCTGTACAAAGTCAAGAAATTAATAATGGACTTTGGGGACACGCTCCATAAGAAGTGTCCCTGTACTCGTAATACAGACATGCAGCAGATTAAATCATTCATTATGTTGTAAAATAATGCAATTTTTCAGGAGGAACCATGATGAAAAGAGTTCTCATTACCGGTGGGGCAGGCTTTCTGGGGTCTCATCTCTCAAAGAGAGTATTGCATGAAGGTCATGAAGTTATCTGTCTGGATAATTTTTATACAGGCCGCAGGTCAAATGTGCTGGACCTCATTTCAAATCCCATGTTTGAAATTCTCAGGCATGATGTATGTTTCCCCCTGTATGTGGAAGTAGACGAAATATATAACCTGGCATGCCCCGCATCTCCTATCCATTATCAGTTTGACCCTGTTCAGACCACAAAAACATCTGTGCATGGTGCTATCAACATGCTTGGTCTTGCCAAGAGGGTCAAGGCAAAAATTTTCCAGGCATCTACATCAGAGGTATATGGTGACCCGCTCGTCCATCCACAGCCGGAGACATACTGGGGGAATGTAAATCCTGTTGGGTTCCGGTCATGCTATGACGAGGGTAAACGCTGTGCTGAAACGCTCTTCTTTGATTATTACCGGCAGCATAATCTTAACATAAAGGTCGCACGCATATTTAATACGTACGGACCTCATATGCATCCTGATGATGGCAGGGTTGTGAGCAATTTTATTATGCAGGCACTGCAGGGAAAGCCGCTTACTGTTTATGGAGACGGCAGCCAGACCCGGAGCTTCTGTTATGTAGATGATCTCATTGATGGTTTTTTGAAACTCATGGGATCTTCTGATAAATTAACAGGCCCTGTGAATCTTGGTAATCCCGATGAATTTACCATTCTTGAACTTGCTGAAAAAGTCATCAAATTAACAAAATCTAAATCCAGGATTATCCGCAAGAAGCTGCCTGAGGACGATCCTACCCAGCGACAGCCGGATATCAGGCTGGCAAAGAAAGTCCTGAAGTGGAATCCAACGGTCAAGCTTGAGGATGGTCTGAAAGAGACTATTACATATTTCAGGAAACTGATAGCCCAGTAGTCTTATAAAATCTATCTGTTCAGTTCTCTTCTTAAAGCGCCTGCCTGCTGGTAAATGAATTCATCTGCTTCACCTGGATAACTGTACCCATTCGGTCTGACAAAGACAGGGGCATCTTTTACCTGCCTGACATACACTGCATCATAATCTGATAACCAGATATTTATATAGTTGAGAAGTCTTAACAGTTCATCAGGAATCTCTTCCAGCAGGTGGGTGTTTTCCATGATCACCTTTTTTATTTCAACGAAATTCGGGTGCCAGATTGTTTTTTCTATGAACTCACGGTCTTCATTTGTTGCATCATCCTTGAAATAGTGATCAAATTCCTGTCCATTGATTTTTACCAGGGACTCAAGGGGCGAGTAAACGAGTTTGAGCCGCTGCCTTTTACTCGACAGGCAGGCCCTTTTATTCTCTAAATAGGTAGTAATCAGGTAAAAACCACATCCGCCTGCTATAAAACCAAGCAGTCCTGCCATGATTGCTGTTGAAGCGCTGGTCATCTGTCTTCCCTCCATTATTAACTAATGAAAAAATTGATATACATTAATGACAGACATCATTTTAAACAAGTAATATTTTAAGAAGAGTCAGAGCTTACGTCTGTAACATAGTACAAAATACATGCGTTACTGTCAAATTGAATTGTCCCGAATAACTCATAATGAATTATAGGTAGATATTAATTATCCTGTATTGGAGGATTTAGAAGAGACCGGTCTTCTCTGTGTCCGTTGATAATGACTTTGCGTCCATCAACTGTTATTCTGTCTTCAGCGAAAAGCCTGATGGCATAAGGGAAAATGATATGCTCTTTTCTGAGTATTCTCTCTGATAATGAGTCTTCTGTGTCATCGTGGTATGCAGGGACAGCGGCCTGCATAATGATGGGGCCCGTGTCCACTCCTTCATCTACAAAATGCACGGTACAGCCGGCAATTTTCACTCCATAGTCAGCAGCCTGTTTCTGACCATGCAGACCGGGAAAAGAGGGAAGCAGGGCAGGGTGGATATTCATTATTCTATTGGGAAACCTGTCTATCAGTGCCTTGCCGACGACTCTCATGAATCCAGCAAGCACAACCAGCCCCACGCCTCGTTTAATAAGTTCATCAGCGATATGAGCGTAATAGGATGTTTTGTCAGGAAAATCAGCCGGGACAAGAACAAGTGATGCAATATTATGCTTTCTGCAGCGTTCTATTGCATAGGCATCAGGATTGTCTGATATTAATACTGACATATCGGCCCGTATATGACCGGATTCGATATTATCAATAATTGATTGAAAATTAGAACCTCTGCCAGATGCAAGAACACCAATTTTTAACAGATCAGACATACTCAACGCCTCGTCTGCCTTTTCCAACACTTCCAATCAGATAAGGGGTCTCTCCAAGACGCTTCAGTTTTTTCATGATCTTTTCTGCATCCGTCTTTCCGACTACCAGTACCATACCGATGCCCATATTAAAGGTTTTGAACATCTCAGCGTCACTTACAGATCCCAGAGACTGAATTAATGTAAAAATGGTATTCACCTGCCAGCTCTGCCTTTCTATAAAAAACCCGAGTCCGGGTTTTTCCGGCAGGATGCGTGGAAGGTTTTCTGTCAGACCTCCTCCTGTGATATGGGCAATGCCTTTTATAGTATGATGCTGTAATAATTTCAATACGGACCTTACATATATCCGGGTAGGCTTCAGTAATTCCTCACCGATCGAACATCCCAGTTCCTTTATTTTTTTCTTTGGGCTGTATTTCTTCAGATCAAAGAACAGCTTTCTTACCAGTGAATAGCCATTACTGTGTATTCCGCTTGACGCAAGGCCAATTAAGAGGTCACCTTTTTTTATTTTCCTGCCGGTGATTATATCCTTTTTATCAACTACACCCACAGAAAAACCGGACAGGTCATATTCGCCTTTATCATAAAAGCCCGGCATCTCAGCGGTCTCACCGCCGATTAAAGAACAGTCTGCTTCTATACAGCCGTCTGCAATACCCTTAATAACATCTGAAGCCTGTGCGGTCGATAATCTGCCCGAGGCAAAGTAATCAAGAAAGAACAACGGCCTGGCCCCGCTTGTCAGGATGTCATTCACGCACATTGCCACCAGGTCTATACCGACGGTATCATGCCTGTTGAGCATAAATGCTATTTTAAGTTTTGTACCGACACCGTCAGTGCTGCTCACCAGTACAGGGTCCCTGTATTTCCTTGTATCCAGTTTACAGAATGCACCGAATGAACCAAGGTCATTCATAACATACGGTTTAAATGTGGATCTGGCCATAGGTTTGATTATGTCAACCAGCCTGTTTCCCTTATTAATGTCTACCCCGGCTTTTTTATATGTCAGTTTCATCAGTAGCCTTAATTTGATTGAGTCCGGCTTCAGCAGCTTTCTGCGCTGCAGCTTTCTTGGTTTTTCCTTTTCCTGATCCGATAAAGTCATCATTAATATAAACTTTTACTTCAAACGTCTTTTTATGCTCTGGGCCTTCTTCCTTGTGAGTGACGTACCTGGGTAATACACCATGCCGGGCCTGTGCGACTTCCTGCAGTCGTGTCTTAAAATCAAAAACAAAATTATTTGATGCCAGATCATCCATTTTTGCCACAAGATGACCAAGTACAAAATCCCGTGCGTTTTTATAACCGCTATCCATATAAATCGCAGCGAGTATGGCCTCAAAGGCATTTGCCAGAAGGGAACGTTTCTTTCGTCCCCCTGTTATTTCTTCACCTTTGCCAAGGTGAAGATAGGAACCCAGATCGAGGGTGGCGGCAGTATCGGCCAAAGATGACTCCTGAACAACATATGCCTTCATTCTGGACAGATCAGCCTCGGTATGGTCTGAGAATGTTTTATAAAGATATTCACTAACGATCAATTCGAGCACCGCATCTCCGAGGAATTCCATTCTCTCATTAAAAGATATATTTTTTTTCTGCTGTTCATGTGCAAAGGATTTGTGAGTGAGGGCTTCTTTTAATAGAGACTTTTTCCTGAATTGATAGTCAAGAGACTCTTCAAGACTGGACAAATCGTTTGATGAGGATGCATGCATTGGTTCCACCAAATCCAAAAGAGTTGGACATCGCTATATTAATATCAAGTTCTCTTGCTTTATTGGGTACATAATCAAGATCGCATTCAGTGTCAGGGTTATCAAGATTTATGGTTGGAGGTACTATCCCATTCATTATGCTTAATGCGCAAAATCCGGCTTCAACACCGCCGGAAGCTCCGAGGAGGTGCCCTATCATTGACTTTGTTGAACTGACGCAAAGTTTGTAGGCATGATTGTCAAACACGTTTTTGATAGCAGATGTCTCGAGTTCGTCACCATATTTAGTAGATGTCCCATGCGCATTAATATAGTCCACCTCTTCAGGGTGTATGCCGGCATCCAGCAATGTTGATGTCATGCATCTGGCAGCCCCCTCTCCGTTCGGGGCAGGGCTGGTGATGTGATACGCATCTGAATTCAGTCCATATCCGATAATTTCAGCATAGATGTTAGCGCCCCTGTCCAGAGCACTTTCAAGCTCCTCAATAACAAGAATGCCTGCTCCTTCTCCCATGACAAAACCGTCCCGGTCCCGGTCAAAAGGTCTGCTGGCCTTTTCAGGTTCATCATTTCTTGTTGACAGTGCCTTCATTGATGTAAAGCCTGCGATACCCAGAGGTGTGATCACCGCTTCATTGCCTCCGCATATCATTGCATCTGCTGCGCCTCTCTGAATGAGCTTAAATGCATCTCCTATAGAATGAGTGCCGGATGCGCAAGCAGTTGCAACAGCAGAATTTGGACCTTTGACACCAAAGCGTATCGATATATGACCCGATGTCAGATTGATGATGGTCATGGGGATGAAAAAAGGCGAGACCCTTCGGGGACCTTTTTTCAGGAGAATCTGTTCATATCGCTCAATAGCAGGCAGGCCTCCGACACCGGCTCCAACAATTACCCCTATTCTTTCTGCATTGCTTTCAGTAACTCTAAGACCTGAATCCTCCATGGCCATAGCAGCAGCAGCAAGCCCAAAATGGATAAACCGGTCCATTTTCTTCTGCTCTTTTGTTTCTATAAAGTCATCTATTTCAAAGTCAGTAACTTCTGCTGCTATTTTGCAGGGAGAGGATTCCGGATCAAACAGGGTAATTTTGTTTATAGCGGACCGGCCCTCCAGCAGACCTCTCCATGACTTTTCATTACCAGTCCCCAGGGGTGTCAAAAGCCCCACCCCGGTTATTACCACTCTTCTCTGTTTCATGATGTTATAAAGATGAGAAAGTCTTAACTTCCTGATTTTTCTTCAATATATTTTGTAGCGTCCTGGACTTTTAGGATTTTCTCGGCATCTTCATCCGGGATCTCCACATTAAACGCTTCTTCAAAGGCCATTACCAGTTCAACGGTATCAAGAGAATCTGCTC
>CAMYJJ010000085.1 GCA_947258735.1 Thermodesulfovibrionia bacterium
CTGTGCGTATTTATAGGAATCAGCCATCTGCTCTTTCTGCTGATGCCTGAGCACCTTGAAGATATTTGCTATCACGATATTTACCCACAGCTGTACATTGCTGGTTTTTTTCCTCTGTGTCTGGATTGTGGAAATATCCTGAGCAAAAAGGGCATCAAGCGTGACATCGAGAGACTCCCGTATCTCTTTGAGAAGATGCCCAATTTGGTTGAAGGTAATGGCAAGGGCTGCAGATGCGTCTGTCACGCTATCCAGGTTAAAAACCTCTTCCTCCTCCTTCTCCTGTGCGCGTCTGCTGTGTGCACGATGGGTCCTGAAGATAACAAGACCACAGAATATCAGAAGAAGCATCACTCCAACAGCTTCAAATGAATGGATAAAGTAAGCAAAGATGAATGCTACTGAAAATGCGATCAATGCGGTCATGAACCAGCCGCCTATAACCGTCATCACACCTGTTACACGGTATACAGCTGTCTCACTGCCCCATGCACGGTCTGAAAATGATGTGCCCATGGACACCATAAATGTAACGTATGTTGTTGAGAGGGGGAGTTTCATGGAAGTGGCGAATGAAATAACGATGGATGCCACCATGAGATTAACAGACGCCCTGATCAGGTCAAATGACTGCTGCCCGTCTTTATCTGCAGGAACATACCTGCTCTGGTCCATCCGGTTGTCAACAAACCTGCGGACCGGCATAGGAATCAGCCCCTTGGAATTGGTAAAGAAGGAGCCTACAAGCCTAACTATGACACGTGAGAGTTTTGTTGACTCAAACGACTCTATCCCTTCATGCTGCTGGCCAAGTCCAAGCTCCGTAGCTGAGACAGACCTGGCCTTCCGGGAAAACCAGAGGGTCAGGACCATTATGAATCCGGCAATCAGGAGCAGGTATGTCTCTGAGGGGACCTTTTTGCTCAATGCATCCATTGTGATGTTAAGCGGGTCTGCTGAGGCAGCTGCTATCTTGTAAGAGTGGAGACCTGCCAGCGGTACACCAATAAAATTAACGAGGTCATTGGCTGCAAAGGCAAGAGCCAGGGCAAAGGTGCCTGTTAGTATGATCGGTTTCAGAATATTAACTTTAAAAAAGGTCATCAATACCTGCAGGAGCACGGTAGATGCGATAAAGACCATGAGCAAAATGGTCACTGCATTTGTCTTGATGGCGGCATAGGTATCAGGCGTGATAAAAGACACCCCTTTTGCACCTTTAATAAGGATAAAGAAGACTATCGATGCAAGGGCCACGCCTCCCCACAACGCGCCGTAACGTTTGATGGTCCTGCTGTAATCAAAGGTGAAGATGATACGGCTGATGAACTGGGCAATCGCTCCGAACAGAAAAGCAAATATGACAGACAGGAGAATCCCCATGATGATCATCATGGCCTTTGAAGTGTTAATGTATTCACTCAGGCTGGCCATGCTGTCGCCTGCTTCCAGTATTTTGATCACTGACATGGCAACCGCTGCTCCCAAAAGCTCAAACACAATAGAGACGGTTGTTGATGTGGGCAGTCCAAAGGTGTTGAACATATCAAGCAGGAGAATGTCCGTCAGCATTACAGCAAGGAAGATGGTAATGAGTTCAGGCATCGTGAATAAATGCGGATGGAAGATGCCTTTACGTGCCACCTCCATCATGCCGCTTGAAAAGGTCACGCCGGCGATGATTCCAAGGCTCGCCACTATCATTATTACGTAGCGCGGTGCGACACGGGAACCGAGTGATGAGTTGAGAAAGTTGGCAGCGTCGTTGCTGATACCTACCATGAGATCAAATACAGCGCAGAAGAGCAGTATGCCGACCGCTACAACAAAGATCTCGATGCTCATTTATAGATAGTTAGTGAAAGTCTCATGATGAAATTGAGAGGAGTATATCATAATAGATTAAAAAAAATCATTCGGCGTGAGATTTGAATTTACGTATATGTTAAATGATAAAATCTGAGTTGTTATAGATGGTTATGGCGGTCTCAGAACTGTTTTCAAATTATTAAGTATCAGGCTATATGCAACTAATTCTCTGCGTGCTATAAGATGTACGGATGATATGTACCTGTTTTCTACAGAATATTATTTCTGTGTCCACTCATTACCCTGATTCTGATACCACCAGCCCTTTTTTGCTTTTTTAATCCAGCTGCCGGCAAATATTTTTTTAATATCCGGAACCTTGTCCATCGAAAACTTATTTGCCTTGGCAATCTCTATGTACAAAGCCTCCCTGTCACTGTTTTCCGCAGATAAAAGACGACTAATATTGGCCTTGTCCTTTAACTTCAAGCCGCTGCCCGAACGGAGTACAAGAAGGCCATCCCGGGATATGCCCACGTTTCCGCTTTCCATAAACGGTTTGATCGACCCGGCCCTGTTCTGTATGGATTGCTTTAGTTTCCTGATTGCAGGAGTCGTAACGTTGATATCCGCTTCCTGTGCAAATGCCTCTTCAGGACCAAGCTTCGAAAAAACAACCCGTAATATATTCTTAAGACGGCTTTGCGGTTCTCCCTGCTTATTCAGCGTGTCATTATTTTCCTGTATGTTTTCCTGTTCACCCCACACTTCCTCGACTATCCTGTCCGCAGCCTTTTCAACGGCAGCAGCCGGGAAATAAATATTAATGGTTATGCACGATACTGCAAACAACAGCAGCATATACATAAATGATCTTTTCATCAATCTTACCCTTTTCATAGCTCCTCCTGATTCATGAAATTCAAAATATGTTACAAATTATAACGTATTTCCTTTTTGACTACCATCCCTCAAAAAGATGCCTTTTTTTAAATCCTTTGCTTTTCTCTTTCCATTGTTCTCAGGTGCGTCCTCATTCAACGTCAGCCTGCTCGATTCTCTTCAGCCTTTTCACCATTTCCTTGAAGGAAATATGCTGACTGAAAGTGACAATGTTCACCTTCGGCGGGAGAAGGCCGCCCTTTACAAGATATTCCTTTTCGGAATCACGCTCTATGCCCTGCAGCATAAGGTTATCGTTATTCAGGGATGCCTGAAATCCCATTTTATCATACCGGTATTTTTTAAAGAGACGGTAAATACCCCTGTCCAACAGGGAAGTTGAGGCGCCTGTTCCGAGGATAGATATTTTCCGTAGCGCCTCTACACTGACCTGCTGTTTAGTTCCTCTTTTCTTCACTGTCTCGATGAGTGTCGTGAAACTCTGCGCCTGACCATTAACAATCACAAGATTTTCTACGTTGCCCCTGAGTATGCCTGATATATGACCGAAATCAAAGGTCCGTGTCATTTCCCCGAGATCAATGCCCTCGATCTCGATACTTGATTCCAGGGACCTGATAGGACTGAATACATTATCAGCTGACAGGCCATTTACCTTCACCTGTCCGCCGAAAACCTTTGCTATAATCTCACCTTCTGTATCAAGTTTGTTTTCTGTAATAATGGCCATTGGTATGTTACCGGTGAGACGTCCGCTGAATTCAGGCAGTTCAACCGCCCTGCTCGCTTCAGCCAGATCAATATCCCGGATATCCATGGCAAGACGAAGTGTTCTGTTCCGGCTTAACAGATCGATGAAGGAGACATCTTTCAGTGCAATCATACCTCCAAAAACCGGCAGGTTGAGATCTTCCTTAAAAATAAGATCATTATTCCAGATGGCCGGCAACAGATTAATGTCATTGAATTGCAACAAAGACCATGAATACTTTGCAATGCTCATATTCCCATACTCTTCAGGCTGTGCAGACGGTCCTTTTTCAGGATAGGAAATATCAACAGGCATCGACAGCCGGATATCCTGTACGTTCAGACCGGGGGCTTTTGTCGTGATGTTCATGTGAGAAATCTTTATGTTACCCTGAGCAGTAAATTCCTCTGGCATACCTTTCAAGGTTATGTTCATGGAGCTTTCCCCATCGATTTCAAGAAAAGAGAGAAAAGGGAATTGCTCCTGAAATGTTTCACGCACAAAAAATTCGTACATTTCCCTGTTTGACATATTGTCGGCCTGAATCTGTGCATCGATTGACGGGACTGCTGATATTCCTGATATACTGCCTGACAGAAGAATATTTCCCATCCCGGTTATCCCTGCCTCTGCATGTGAGAGGTGAATTAGATCCCCGTCTTTTCTGTACTCGCCTATTGCTGTCATATATATGCTCTTGTCAGTAAAATCACCATAAAATTTGTTTATCAGTAATTCAAATCCGGTTGTCTCAAGCTCAGAGGAAAACTCTATCCTGTTCATGGTAACAGGGAATGCGAACCTGTGAGATATCTTCATTTCTATCCCCTCACCAATTTTCAATTCATCGGGTGATGAAAATCCCGCTTCCGCAATATTCAGCTGAGCCGTGCCTGAGATGCGGGCTGATCCAGTTTCCAATGCATGCATGCGAAAGGAAGACCGCAATGCGCCGGTTCCATGTACTTTATATCCTTTTGTATCAATCATTCCCGGGGGGATCTTCTGCAGAAATGAATCAAGACCGAAACCGTCGTATGCAACATGTGCTTCGATTGACACAGGAGTGCCCATATCGACTGTAACATCAGCATGGGCCCCATGTATAAAAGCAGTATGTAATGCTGTGTTCTGAAAAACTATCAGTTGCTTATCCATATCAGACTCAATGGAACTGTTGACCGAGATATCAGCATCTGAATAGACCTCTGTGCCATCTCTTGTGATAACAAGGCCTCCGGCCTTGAAACGGACACCTTCCGATTTGATCACTGCCTGTTTGTGGTTTAAACGGGGAACAGAACATGATACGTCCCGCAGCATAAAATTCAGTCCTTCACGCTGCGTATATATGCCATTGCTGATTTTCTTTATATTCATACGTATGGTTCCGAGTTTCAGGGTATCATCTTTGTACAGTACCGGGATATCGGCATCATATGATTGAAAGGTAATGTGTCCTGCAGCAATTCTTTTGCCATACAGCGCAAGGTGGCCATTAATTTCAGGTGATCTCATCTTTCCCTGGAATGAAAAAGCTGCATGTGCAAAGCCTGATATATCAACATTCTCAAGCCATCTCATTGCCGGTCCTGAAATTATATCTCCAAGCCCGGTGATCGGTATGCGGTCAGCTTTAAATATAAGGTCTGCTGCCATGTCGTCGGAAAGTATATTATTGACTGTTCCGGTGAGTGACCATGGTTCAAACTGATCAATCTGTGCCTCGAAGGCATCTATTCTGATAGTCCTGCTGTTCCAATAAAAAAGCCCATGGGACTTTATTTTTATAGGCTTTCCTTTCAGATTAATACTGAGCTTGTCTGATGAGAAAACGACGTCGTTTATTGTTGCTTCCAGCTTCCAGGAGATGGTAAAAGAAGAATCAGGAATGATTGATAACTCCAGATTTGTACTTATTGTCCCATACAAAGCCGCATCTTTAAGAAAGGGAAGAACATCTCCGACACGGACATTTTCAAGGTTAACGTCAGAATTATAAGCAGAGCCTTTTTGTTCATTCACGCGTGGTGCGGAACCTGATACGTATTTCGATAGATGTGCAAATCCTCTTTCTGCTGTTCTGTTATGTATGCCAGTTGGTATGATTGAAACGTTTACAGGTTTGTTGCGCTTGACTGTATGCATTTTATCGAATACAGGTATGAAAATATTTCCTTTGATGAAGCCGGGCCGAAAAACAATGAGGGCTGCAATAATTACGCAAATACCAAGAGCAATTTTTACACCGAATGATCGGTTATTATGAGGTTTCTCCATATAATTATAATCATAATCTGTAGGATTCCCGTTGTAAACTTAGATCATTATTGGCAGGAATACTGTATGTAGTTTGATAACGGGACGCGTTCAATAATAAAAAACCTTAAAGTTGCTGTTTCAGTTCTTCGTCGTTACCCCTTTTTATCTGCAGCCTTCAGTCTCCATTTAACCCCTATATAAATCCCCATGTTTACAGACAGAATTACAACAAAGGAAACGAGGGTGCCTGCCCATGGGGGGAGTGTATCGCCCTGAATGACTCCGATAACACTCAATAAAAGAATCAATACCGGACTTATGACAAACATTCCAAGCACGCCGCCGATCACAGCTCCGATGAGTAGTCCTATGATAAACGGCAGGGTTTTACTCTTTCTTTTCTTCGAATTCTTCATTATATTTCTGGATTCCCGATCAACAGCCCTCGAGAATGACGCAATAAAACATAATCTTCCTCGCTATCCCCATTGCACTGCACTACTGATCGACGGGAGCATTCAGCTTCTCTTCAAATTCCCTTGAGCTGATATCAAACCTTTCATGGAGAAGCTCCAGTTCAACAAAAAGCCGTTCTACTCTGGATTTTAAATCATGAATGGCCATTGAAAGCCCTTTTATTTTTTCACCGTCACCTTTTACCGAGGCCTCAAGGAGAGCCTTATTATCAAGTTCTATCTTTTCTTCCAGGTCTACGATCTCCTGCTCTGTTTTATCGATCTTCTTCTGAAGCGAATTGAGAACACGTGATTTCTCATTAATAAGCTCTGCCCTCATACGCCGGAGCTGCTTTTTATTCAGCTTGCTCTCTGCTGCAGATATTTTGTTATTTTTTGTCTGCACAGGTTCCTGTTCATCCTTCCATCCCACCCTGTTAAGAAAGTCCTGGTACGTACCCTCAAACAAAAAGACTCTGTTGTCATCAAAAACAATCAGCCGTGTTGCCAGGGCATGAAGAATCATCTCACTGTGAGTAACTATGATGACGGACCCGCTGAACGCATCAACCGCCTCAAGCAGGGATTCTGTAGACTCCATATCAAGATGATTGGTAGGTTCATCAAGCAGCAGCATATTTGCAGGACTGACAAGCAGTTTGCCCAGCAATACCCTGCTCTTTTCACCTCCTGAGAGCACGCTTATTTTTTTCAATGCAGTGTCTCCCGAAAACATCATGACCCCGCATATGCCCCGTGCAATCCCCCTGTTCTGGTCAGGATGTGCATCCATGATTTCCTGTTCAACGGTTTTCGTTGGATCAAGGCGGACTATATTTGTCTGGCCAAAGTAGGCAAGTCTCAGGTTTTTGTGATTTCTTATGCTCCCTTCCTGTGGGATCAGTTCACCTGCCAGAAGGTTAAGGAGCGTCGTCTTTCCCTTGCCGTTTTTTCCTATGATGGCTATGCGCTCCTTTTTGCCGACAAAAAAACTTAACCTCTCGATCAATGGAGGGATGTCAGGATCAAAACCGAATGAGATGTCTCTTATCTCCATATACTGCCTGCCAGTAAAGGGTGCTGCATTAAATGTAAATTCAAGGTTTCTCAGATCAACCAGCTTTTCCTTTTCATCTTTCTTTTGAAGAGCCTTGACCCTGGACTGAACAGCCTTTGCCTTGGTTGCCTTTGCCCTGAACCTGTTTATAAACTGCTGTACCTCTTTCCGTTTTTTCTCATCATTGATCCTGGTTTTTTCATATATCTCTTCTTCCATCAATAACTGACTGTATATTTTTTCTGTAGGTCCGCTGACCTTTTTCATCCTGCTGCGGTGTATGGCCATGGTATGGGTCGTAACGCTGTCCATGAAACTGCGGTCATGAGTGATAATTATCAACTCCTTTTTCCAGTTTCTCAGAAACTGACGCAGCCAGCGCATTGATACGATATCGAGGTAGTTTGTAGGTTCATCCAGAAGCAGGAGGTTTGGGTCTGAAACAAGGACCTTGGCAAGGTTCAGCCTTATCTGAAATCCCCCTGACAGTTCCATGGGATCAAGAATAAAGTCTTCCGCAGAAAAGCCAAGTCCCATCAGTACGGCTTCAGCCTTATACGTCTCATCTATCCCCATATCACTATCAGGAAGACTGAGGCAGGCTTCCTTCAGAACTGTTTTCTCTGAGAACTGTATGTGCTGTGACAGATGGCCTATTGAATATCCCCCCGGAGCAGTAATCACTCCTGAATCGGCTTTCTCCTGGCCAAGGATGATCCTGAACAGCGTGGTTTTCCCATGCCCGTTTCTTCCGACCAGCCCAACCCTTTCTCCGGGATTAACCGTAAAACCCACCTTATCAAAGACAACCTGTGATCCATATGATTTACATACATTATCTGCCTGCACCATCTTTTATTTCATTCCATTAGTTTCTGTTTGTTTTTACACTTAATTCGTCTGCAAGTCATTCCGGCATCCTGCCTGCCGGTCGAAGCGACTCTCGTGAAAACTCGCATCGAGAATCCAGACTTTATTGTACACCTGGATACCCGATTGCTACCTTCGGGTATGACAAACATTAAAGGAGCAATGTATACAAAGTCTCTATTGAAAAATTCATTTATTATTCATTACAAACACTATGTGTAATATTCTATGATTTAATGCAAAGTAACACAAATCAGTTCCTGAACATTGGCAGATGAAGGGAGCTCATATTGTACTAAAGGCTTATATTAAGATTTCCTGATAAAGATCCGTTAATACTACTATCAGCAAACTGCCTTTATGCTGTCTCAACAGGAAGGCAGGTGGCACATTATCAGTAAGAATGATGATAAAACACTGACGTGCATATAATTGAAAATACCGGGAGGTCCCAATATGAATGAAATGGCATTGGAAGAAAGCATCTATATTAAACAGAGCAAAAGCAGCCTGGGCGGTGGTGCAACATTAAAAGAACGTACTCTTGAGTCGTACTGGTATCCAAATAAAATCGAAAATGGAATGGTAGAACTCTTTCTCTTAACACATGATTTCCAGGGGGTGCTTGGTATTCGTGAAACTGTCTCTGTTGAAGAGTTTGAGCGGGAATATTCAGCTAAAGATGACAGTCACGAAACGTATATGAATTTGAAGAAAAAGATGCGCTGAGACATTAATGTATCAGGATTTATAAACAAACACACTGTTACAGAACTCGCAATAGGTGGCCCTGTCCTCCCTGACCTGGCTGTCTTTAAAATATTCTACATGCTTCAATTCAAGCTGCCTTGTCTCATTGCTCTTTTCACATACATGATCAATACTCTCTCTGTCACATTCAATGTATGTGTAATTATCGTCAGGGTTCGATAATAACGCTATTATTTCCATCTCTTTATCGTAGTCGTCCACAGTGATTGCCTCCTGATAAAACATATTTGAAAATATGTGCAATAGTATATCATGCTTCGTACTGAAGTTGTCTTAATTTATATGGTTATGCTCAATATTCATAAGATCGAATTTTAGTTCATCATCGCATATACTTAAAGGTATTATTCAAGTTTCATTGGAGACGTATGTGAGGAGGTAATGATTATGAAGAACTATAATACATATCTTTATTATCCGGTATGCTTAATGCTTGCTATCCTGCTTATTTACCATCCTGCTGCTTCCCTTGAAACACCAGAAACTGTTATGGACCTATCACTTGAAGAGGGAAAACTCATGCTGCTTCAGAACAATATTGATATGGCAATACAGCAGATTATTCCCCTCATTGAGACGGAAAGAGCCTTTTCTGAAAAAGGGGGTTTTGATCCTCAATTGTCCGCCTCCTTTAAGCGCGAGGACTCTTCCACACCACTCAGTTCACGTTCATCGGTTGCCGCAGGAGGGAAATCATCTGTTGAAACTGAGGTATACAGTTTCCGTGCTGACCTGTCAGGGACATTTTCAACAGGCACTGAATATTCTTTGGCGTTTGATAATACAGCGATTGAAAACACCTTTAACAGTTTCAATGCTGAATATGATTCGTTCGCGGGCATACGGATTACACATCCGCTCCTCAGGGACTCCGGCAGAAGAGTGAATGCATATAATATAATCATAGCCAGGAAAAACCATGACCAGTCTGTCAGCGACCTGAAACTGCATACAATCAACACGCTCTCCCGTTACAAAAAAGCATATTGGAACCTGGTGCTTGCCCTTGAGGACCAAAAAGTAAAAGAAGAGGCATTGAAACTTGCCCAGTCACTTCTTGACCTGAACCGTAAACGGCTTAAAGCGGAAATCACATCACAGCTGGAAGTCACCCGGGCGGAAGCAGGAGTGGCATCCCGGAATGAAGACCTGATTATATCAATAAGTGAAGTTGCTGCAAAAGAAAATGAGCTGAAAATATTAATCACACATGATATGTATGCACTCAGGAATGTCAGGATAGCGCCTTCAAATAAACCTCAGGTATTTAAGACAACATTTGATCTGCCTGACGATTACCGGCAGGGAATTGAGAACAGGCCTGATTATACAAAAGCAATGACAGAGATGGATAAACATGAAATAACCGTCCAGTATGAAAAAAACCAGACATATCCGAATATCGATCTCGAAGCAAGTTACGGGTTAAACGGACTGGGGAACAGTCTTAGTGATTCTCTGGATGATATGCATAATAATGATGAATGGAGTGTCGGTGTAGCAGTTCATGTCCCGCTCGGAAATCGAAGGGCAAAAGGGAACCTGAACATTGCACAGCTTGAGGCAAGACAGGGACTGCTGCAACTTAAAAAGCTTGAGCAGGAGATAATAATCGAGATAGATAATGCCATACGGTCAGTGGAGACAAATTTGCAGCGCATCGAAGCTGCCAGGGTATCAAAGCGTCTGGCAGATGAATCACTGAAGGCTGAAGAGATAAAACTGAAAGAGGGGCTTTCCACCAGTCATGATGTTCTAGAGTTTCAGGAGGA
>CAMYJJ010000086.1 GCA_947258735.1 Thermodesulfovibrionia bacterium
CAATTCGCTGATAAACAGCTCACCGAAAAGGGGCATGAAGACCTCCGATTACCAATTATGTCAGAATGAATTCTACATTTCTAACCTTGAAGTATACCTAAGGGAAGGATTATTGGGCAAGCATGTCATAAATTATTGTCATAAATTATCGAAGTTGAACTTCGATAATTCATTTACTCATATACTTGTATAAGTTTATTTTTGTTGACACGCTCTTAAAATAATCATAAATAACACTTATAGATAAAAGCCGATAAAGCCAGACCATTCGTGAGAATGGGGCGGAAAGTGGCGGGTCTTATTATTAGCGGAAGACGGCCGAGCTGCCGAAGGGAACACCTTGGGTTTGCGCGGTCTTTTTTATTAGCGTCTCAAGGGGTACGCTAGTTGGGTTTTTAGATTACAAAAGACATGAATGTATTCATACTCAATTATGATATAAATTTCTCTAATTAATAATGAATTATAGATGCCTCGGGATCTGTATCGAGGCTTCGAAGGGGGGAGCAATGAACAGATTCTTAAGAGTATCAGCTATTTTCCTTTTACTAGTAATTCCATCGGTTACATATGCTCAGGATTGTCATCAATATGATATTAATAAAGACTGGGTAATAGAAGATTTTGAGCTCCTTGATTCTATAGATGATTGGGCGGCGGGTAACTTTGGAGACAGTCCTTTGCTTGACCTCATAGACCTCTGGGTGGACATATGCTACCACTGGGATGCTTCTGCCGGGGAATACAAAGCAGGCAGCCTCTGTGGCGACAGCTTTTTACAACCCGGGGAGGAGTGTGACGAAGGTGGCGTAGACACAGCGGCATGTGATGCTGATTGTTCAACTCCAGCATGCGGTGACAATCACACAAATACCGCAGCAGGTGAACAGTGTGATGATGGCAATACTACGCCGGGTGATAGTTGCAGTGCAGATTGTAAGCTGCCGTCATGTGGAAATGGAACAGTGGATGCGGGTGAGGGCTGTGATGACGGGAATATAACAGGCGGCGACGGGTGTTCAGCAGTATGTCAGTCTGAAGTCTGTGGCAACAGCATAACAGATCCTGGTGAGGAATGTGACGGAGGTGGCGTAGACACGGCTAATTGTGATACAGATTGCACATCAGTCGTTTGTGGAGATAATTATCAAAACCCTGCAGCCGGTGAGCAATGTGATGACGGCAATACGACACCGGGCGATGGCTGCAGTGCAGAGTGTAAGCTGCCGGCATGTGGAGATGGAACAGTGGATGCGGGTGAGGGCTGTGATGACGGCAATACAACAGGTGGCGACGGGTGTTCAGCAGTATGTCAGATAGAAGTCTGTGGCAACAGCATCGTAGATATAGGTGAAGATTGTGATGAGGGTGGAGTAGATACAGCATTGTGTGATGCTGATTGCACATCAGTCGTTTGTGGAGATAATCATCAAAACCCGACAGCTGGAGAGGAATGTGATGACGGCAATATAACAGCTGGCGATGGCTGTAGTGCAGATTGTATAAACGAGACCACCAACAATCTCACACTTACCAGTGTTAAAGTGCTCGATATTGATGAAAATGGCAATTACTTTCCAATCCCTGATCCCACGCTTTACGTGGGACATCCCGTAATGATCCAGGTGGGGATCACAGCGGTTGAAGATACGGAGGACGTCTCAGTACAATTTTACATTGTCGACAAAGTGAAATTCGATACTGCAGGAGACGTCGATCCTGAATGCGTGACCCAATGTAATGCTGATCCTGACTGTGTTTGTGTTGAGCCTGACTGTTCTGATCAATGCCCGAGCGTTGTAAATGATCAATTTGTTATAGGGGGATTTTCACCAGAAGAAGACGATATCGAATGCGTGACCCAATGTAATGCTGATCCTGACTGTGTTTGTGTTGAGCCTGACTGTTCTGATCAATGTCCGAAAATTGTGAAAGTAAAAGCAGGGGATAACGTCTACATAGTGGAGATTCCGATTCCTTACACAGACAATGACATAAATATAGAAATCGACCCGGGCTGCGTGTCTGAATGTAATGCTGATCCTTACTGTATATGTGACGTGTCTGACTGTTCTGATCAATGCGGCGATGCAGTTCCAGTCCACGACGGAGTGTCAATACCATCGGGCCAGTTTTATTTGTATGCCGAGGTCGATCCCGCAAATACCATTCCCGAAACAAACGAAGACGACAACAGACCCCAGCCGGGGATCAACACCGGTCAAGCGATTCTCAATAGTGCTGACACTGCGTCTCTCACGGGAACTGATCTGGATGAAACAATGGTCATCAGTGAGGTCTCCGACGAATTCAAAGACATACCCAATATCATACTGGAAGATATTACCGTGGGAATCCGGGCATTCGAGCTGTTTAAACAGGATGAGGAGGAGGATTCTTTCTGTCCGGACGAAAGCAGACCTGGCCCAACAGGTGATGTCCAAAATGCAGACAACTCCCATCTGAGTCTCACCGCTGTGATCAATTCATCGGGTATGGCTATGCTATCGGACATTCATACCAGAGTCGATGTGGAAGCGGCCTTGCGCTGGACCGGTCCGATTGGGACCGAACAAGTGATCCCTATAAAGACCTGGAGCATAGACCCCGGATCGCATACAGTTATATATAAAGATAAATTGTCTATTTATGATTTGGAACCGGGCGTTCCGACATCGGTACACGTTGACCTGCGGCTGCCTCTGGATAATCCAGCAGTGGTGGGTATAGGAGCGCATCTTGCTACTGAGGCGGTAAAGTGCCTGGTCAACGACTGTAATCCTGATCCCGTCTGTCTTGCCGAATTTGCAGACGTCGTAACTGAATGTGCTTCATGCCTTGATATCAATGATTATTATTGTGTCAATAATAAAGGATGCGTAGATTTAGAATGTATCGATTCCAATTGCACCGATAGTGTGTTTGGCTTCCCAAATATTACCTGTGCACTACAAGAGTGTATCGATCTAACATGTGCTTTCGAATGTGTAGACTCATCCTGTCTGGAGACATGCGCTGACCGCGACTCTCTTTCTCAATGTGCTGACGACTCCTGTGTGGCCGGGTGCGGCCAGAAGGTGCTTGATGAAGGCATCGGTCTTATAGATGTCAAGGTTACTGCGTACGAAGCAGAAGAAATAATTGGAATAGAATGGTGTTCTGTTTGGGGAATAAAGTATCCATGCGGCACTGAAAAGATATTGGTATGGAATATTATTGAAGAGTTTGAGCCGCCCGGATTTGAGTTATCCAACGAGCTGGATGTGGAAATAGTCATGCTCGATCCCTGGAAGCCTGCTCCTCATCAGGGGGCGTTTGAGTTCGGGAAAGACTATAATAAAAAATTCGACGGAAAATTTGCCTCCGTGTCTTTGAATGCTGCTGCAAAGGCGGGACTCAACGGAACAGGAGCCTACGCTATTCTTGACGCAGCAGTGCCTGTGAAACTCTTCGGAAAGTCGCAGGAAATACTCGGTCTTGATGTGCGGGCCAATGCCTTTCCATCAAGGATAGATGACAATTACTTTAATCTGGACCTGAAGTTTTTGGGTAATATCATATATACGGTAAACCAGATCCCGAAGATCCTGGCCTGCACCGAAGGAAATGCCCAGGATGCCTTGAAATGGGGTTTGCCACCATCACAATATGGAACATGGGAGACCTGTGAATCATATGCTCCTGAAACCCCTGACATGCCAGACCCGACAGATCCTCAGTATATATGGGAACAATATAAAGAGGATATGAAAAAAAGAGATGATTGGCTCCTTGAAAATTGTGCCGCTATCGGCAAGTCCATAAAGAAACCAGGAGATCTTCCGCTGTTTGGTATACCATTTACCGCAACATTTGAAGCATTCGGACTGATTGGCTTTGCCGCCAATGCACAGCTCCCCGTATGTAATGATACTTTTTCCCAAGGGCAGGTTTTTATAGCCCAGGTAGGACCCTGGCTGGATGTCGGAATGGATGCCTCTGCCGGTATAGGACACAGCAACGTCGTATCTGCAGGCATCGGAGGGGAGGCGCACCTGATCAAAGATTCCTTTTTTGCAACTGCACAGATCGATCTCTCCTATGATGGAACCTCTCTTATGGGAACACTAAAAGAGGATATTACAAACACCCTTGACGGTCCTCAGGGCAATTTATACGGGTATTTAAGTTATTGGTGTGTTAAATGGTGTAAAAAATGGGGAATACCCTATCCTTGTGGTGATAAACAGTGTAAGGAAAAGAAACCATTTTACGAGTTTACGTCCTATCATCGTGAAGATGTTCTCTTTTGTGACGAACAGCCTGTAAGCGTACTGGCGGACATTTTAGAATGAAGTGGAGATCATGGAAAATGAGGAAAGGCGGGTTAAAGGCGTGAGTATCAGGCCGGTCATGAGCGGTGTGCTTTTAGTGGCTCTACTCAGCGCGGGGCTCCTGATTTATTCAGATAGGGAAAGAAACATTGACCGTCGCACGCCTGATCTCTCCAGCTACAAAAAGAATGACAGGAAAACGAACAACTCTGAACCACAGTTCTCCCGCTATCAATGGACTACAGGGTCAATGCAGAGCTATCAGCTCTCAATCGCGACTGACGTCCTCCTCAAACTGACCGGCCTTCAGCATATTACCCAGCAGATTTCCGGAACGCTGAACATGCGTGTTTTTGATACAGACGATGAACACGTTCGTGTTGGTTTCCAGCTCTTGCCGCTTAACTATACGGTTAACAGTCAGACGGATGAAGGGATACAGGATGCTCTGTCTGTTCCCTTTGTCGTGATTTTTGAGGATAACGGACGTCCTCTAACTTTCCAGTTTCCTGACTCAATGGAAAAAGCGGAACGTATCATTCTCGAAGAGGCGATACGTGTCTTTCAAATGATCCTGTCGGATGATGGCCATACGTCATCATGGACCGTTGCGGAGGAACATGCTGCAGGCAATTATTTGGCCTATTATCAGGTTCGGCAGGACGGCAGCCTGCAAAAGCAGAAGACACTGTATACCGAGGTCCGTATCCCTTCATTGGGAAGCCGCACTACCGGAAAGCCGACGGTGCAGTTGAAGAAGTCAGCTTCACTTTTTCGTATTTCTCCGGAGATACCGTGGCTGCGCACTGCCACTTTGCATGAGCAGTTGGTGGTCCGTGCAGGATCGAGCCGCCTCACGGAGATGAAAATGACAGCCGAACTCAAACTCATTGCACTATCACCAGACCAGGATATGGCCCTCTTCAGGGAAGGAGGGTGGGAGGAGCTACTCCATCCCTTTTCCCTGAAACCGTTGCAGCATCAGAGGGATGCAGGCAAGGAAGAGAAACTTGCCGGACCTTCAGATGCGAGTCCGGAGGAACATCTCTCGGCTCTGGTTGATCAACTAAATGGGGATAAGAGTAACCGGTTTTCATCGCTCAAAGGCCTTGAAGAACTCATGACGAATTACCCGGATGTGGCCTTTGACCTGATCGAATACATCGAGCAACCCCACATCAAGGGAGGTACTGCTGCCTTACTTATTCATGCAATGGAACGGGCCGGAACACCCGAGGCACAAGAAGCACTTGTCATGATAATGGAGGATCCGTCATCATTTCGTCATTGGAACCAGATTAGGGCTATTGTTGCATTAGGAGGTGTTGAGACGGCCACTGATGAGGCCCTCACCGCTCTTCTTAATATCAGCCGGAACAGGGTAGAAGGGGAGACCCTTGATCTGTCCAATACAGCTCTTGTTGCAGTAGGGTCGATCGGAAGTACGTTTCGTGATTCAGACCCTGATCGGGCCGGTTGGGTCAGAGAAGAACTCTCCATGAGCCTTCAGAGTGGAGGGGATTCTACTGAGGCCGGAATGGTTCTCAAGGCCATGGGAAACATGGGCGATCCGGCTCTGGCAAATGAGATCATTCCCTATCTGAATCACAATTCATCATTTGTACGGGCCTCTGCAGCAGAGACACTCGGGAGAACCGGAACAGAGAAAAATATTACTTTGCTCACAGACCAGCTGATAGTAGAGAAGAGTGCGATGGTCCGGTCGGCGATCGTAACAGGCATGGTGAATATCGATAATCCTTCAAGCAAGTCACTGGATATGGTAAACAGGATGATTATGAATGAGCCGGATTCGGACACCCGTTACCGCATGGTAAAGTACCTTGGAGAAAATGTGAACATGTACCCGGAAGGTGTAAATACGCTGCAACGCCTGCTCATTACGGACCATTCGAAGCAGGTTAGAACATATGCTGCTACAGTTCTGTATAAGATGCGGTATCAATAGATGGGAAAGGGAGAATATGTGTTAAGAGTCAGAAGACAAAGGGGGATATCAATGGCGACAGCACGATTGACTGCCTGGATGTGGAGGCTTAGAACATCCATGCACTCGAACGGGAGGATTATTGCAGTGTCGCGGATATTAATGGAGATGAAACTGCATTGATTTGAAGATGGCCAAAAAGGAGCAAGCATATGAAGAGCATAAACGCAAATAAATCAAAATTTATTTTATTTAGCCTGATTGTTATAGCGTTGATCGGTATATCAGCCACTATGGTTATCAGATATTTCAACGCTCCCTTACAAGAAGGGGGTACTCAGGAGCTTGTACTTAAAACTTCTAATGCTGAAACATCTGATAAGCAGGCCGTCAGGATGGGAGATAACGATGGCTTTTCATCTCATTTCTCTGAGGATAAACAAATAGTGCAAGCATTAAAGGAAAGCACTGGTCTTCAAAATCAGGGAGGCAATAATCAGAAGCAGGTATCATCCGGTCAGGCTAAAAGTGATAACGAAAGAATCATTACCCGGAAGAGATCGTCAGATAACCTGAGAAGGTCAGAAATAAAAAGACATCTTCAAACGGCTTCAACGGAGAATAAACATGATAATAATCCTGCACTAACGCATCGTCAGGTGGATTTGCCGGGCCAATCAACTACCTCTCAAAGAGCTACTAACAGTCATGAGAGTCCCACAATATCCGGAAGCTCAATAGCTGATTCAAAAACGCGGTCACAAACATCCCTGGAACCGGAAAATGATGATTTGATTATAGATAATGAAGATCATCAGGACGAAATTGAGGCATCTCATCGATATGTCTCGGTTTCAAGGAATATCAGATCAGGCAGTTACACCAGCGGAGAGTTAGACATAGTTTTATCTGTACATATTGATGATTTGCCGCCGAACGGTCTCATAGTAAAGGAGTATATTCCCAAAGGATGGGATGTGGTTGAGAGTGTACCGGGGTATCAGAACCATGATGTATCTTCCGGTAAGATGAAATGGCTGTTTGTTGGCAGTGATGTTGAAAATATGGATATCAGCTATAAGCTTGTAAAGACCGATGCTTTGGAAGTAGAAAACACTTTTGAAGGAAATTATATATACAAAAATATCAGTGGAGAACATATTTCATTACAAATTGATGACGTCAATTGAGCGGTCCTGTAATCATCAGGAACAAAGGATATGAGAAAAGAAATAAATTTTAAGAAACATAATATAAAAAGTCTTGAAACCGGGAAGGAGAACTACACAATGAAACTACTACGCAGGATGTTACTGCTAACAATTGGTGTAATATTAATATTTGCGAGGATATCTATTGCACAGACAGTGACCGGCATCCGCGACTTGCCGGTCATGTATGGCCCGGGGGGAGGTGTAGATGTATCCATAGCTGTTGATGTAGATGAGGCAAATGCTCCCAATGGAGTGATTGTGAATGAATATATACCCGCTGGATGGACAGTCAATACCACTAATCCCGATCCGGACTCAACATCTGATGGAAAGATCAGCTGGTTATTCTACGATAGTGTAACTGATACAACGATTACATACAGTCTTTCAGTCCCTGCAAACGAAAGTGGCATGATAAATTTCAATGGGGAGATAAAATATATCAAAGACGATGCTGAAATCACAGAGACTATAAAAGGGGATACAGCAACAGAGGAGGCTGCAGGATGTGTTCCTACAGAAAATTCTGAGGCCACTTGTGACGATGGACTTGACAATGACTGTGATGGCGCTGCAGATAATGCTGATAAAGATTGCAATAATCCGCCATCTGTTCCTCAACTTTCATATCCAGCAAATAATCAATTGAATGTAGAAACAACAGTTGAATTTAAATGGAATAAGTGCTCTGACGCTGATGGTAATGCACTTACTTATGACCTATACATATGTGAAGATAATACAATGACAACAGGATGCATGAATAAGGAAAACATAGCATCTCTTGGGAATATCCGCGTTTATTATGCCGGGATGGGTGCCGGACTCTTTCTGTTCGGGATAGTTTTTGCAGGAGGAATGAGTAACAGGAAGAAGATGGCGCTGCTTTTAGCAATGATGATAATTGTTATGCTTTCAGTTTCTTGCGGCAGCAGCGGTGGAGGTGATGGTAATGGCGATAATCCTCCTCCAAGTAATGAAATTGTTCAGGTTGTATCGGGATTAAAAGCAAACACAGTATATTATTGGAAAGTGATCGTAGATGATGGCAATGGTGGAACAGTTGAAAGTAGTGTGAGGAGTTTTACAACTAAATAAAAACTCAATCATACAACTGTAAATTATCGAAGTTCAACTTCGATAGATGTATGTATCCGTAGGGGCACGTTGCAACGTGCCCCTAAAATGGATAACAAATCATACCGTAAGGGCGAACAGCCGTTCGCTCCTACAAAAAATATTGATGTGGTCTTTTTATAAAATACCACCAAATAAACAATCTGTTTTAATTTATTGCCTGATTAAACTATAATTATCCATACTATTTTAGGGGACATGGATGGCACGAAGCTTATCTCTTGCTAATAAAGTAACCAGGCTTCAACTTCGACAGATACAGACTTTTTAGTCTGTTTTTATCATTTCTTTTATATGGGTCCTGAGGTTTGGAATCTCGTTTGTCACAATATCCCAGATAATATCATAATCGATGCCCAGGTAATCATGTATCAGTTTGTCTCTCGTTCCGGCAATGGCCCGCCTGTCTATTTTGTCGTGCTTTTCCCTTACATCATCCGGCAGTTTTTTTGTTGCCTCACCAATTATTTCAAGGCTTCGGACAAATGCCCGTTTCAGAACTTCATCTTTCAGGAAGTCATTCTTTTCAATTCCGGGCACTTTTTGTGAGAGGAATTCTGTCTCATCCAGAATGTGCTTAAGTTATTCACGGTAAGACATACTCGACCTCTTTCAGGATATAGGGCTTGAGATAAGGGCTGAGACTCTCAGCGGTTACAAGTTCAACTTTTCGATTGAGCATATCTTCGAGAAAGAAAGCGAGGTTTATAAAGTTCCTGAAATTTTTTTTGTCAGGAAGGAATTCAACGAGTAAATCTATATCACTTTCAGCGTTCTGCCTATCCTTTACGAATGAACCGAAAAGGCCAATTTTGTTGACTCCATAGCTTTTCAACGTATCTTTATATTGCAAAAGCACATTGAAAAGCTCTTCTTTGGTCTGAATTGAAGTCATGAATATTTCCTCAGCTGAATTATAACAGAATTAAGACGCGGATTGTAATTTCCATAGGTTAAAAAGAATATTGTGCATAGAGGCATGTTGCTACGTGTAGCCGCAGATTCATGTCAAACCCCAATATGTAGGGGCAATTCATGAATTGCCCCTACGTAATGAATTCCTATAAATCGTATTATGTTATAATCCTGCATTTAATGTTTCAGGGGACATGCTGTCTTGAATTACAATTCTCAAAAACATCACAGGCGTTCAATCAGGTTGAAGGATTATGACTATTCTCAGCCCGGGGTGTATTTTGTGACGATATGTTCATGGAACAGGGAGTGCCTTTTTGGTGAAATTGTTGATGGGGAGATGAGGTTGAATGAATATGGGATGATCCTGCAAAAGGAGTGGTTGAAATCATCAGAAATAAGGAAGGAAATTGAATTGGATGAATTTGTGATTATGCCAAACCATTTTCACGGCATCGTATGTATTAATGTAACAGGGAATATAAAATTTCCTGTAGGGGCGAACGGCCGTTCGCCCCTACGAATGAAACCGAAATCTCTATCGTCATTTATGGCCGGTTTCAAATCATCCGTAACCAAACAGATCAATCAAATACGCAACCATCCCGGCCTTCCGGTCTGGCAACGTAATTATTATGAACGTGTAGTCAGAAATGAAATGGAATTATTCAAAATCAGAGAATATATTCAGAATAATCCCATGCAATGGGATATTGATGGGGATAATCCGAAGAACCTGTGATGAACCGTAGGGGCACGTTGCAACGTGCCCCTACAAAATGTATAACAAATCAAACCGTAAGGGCGAACGGCCGTTCGCCCCTACATTTGTATCTCATATCTTTCATCAAGCAGGTCAATATTATCTTTTAAATTCTCTGTAATCCGAATATTTCTGTCGGCATCAACCAGCACTGCATCAAGTCCCAATTTATTGATAAGTGCCAATCCATTTTCAGCACCAAGAACAAACACTGCTGTGGACAACCCGTCTGAAACATACCCTTCAGGAGCTATAACAGTCACACTAATCAGATCAGTTTCAGCCGGATACCCGGTTTCCGGATCCAGAATATGGTGATACCGTT
>CAMYJJ010000087.1 GCA_947258735.1 Thermodesulfovibrionia bacterium
CGAAGGACACCAGATGAGGTTTACTGGAGTACACTGCCTCAGAAGCAGGCAGCAATATGAACAGGCAGCTTATCACTTATAAATCGCTTTTGCCTGTCCAAAGAAACCCGACCACCTCTATTCTCTATTTCTTTTTATGAGTAAAGATTTGAAATGGTTATCGTTGGATTTTGTATCTTCGGGAATTGATCACTTTACCTGCTTATGAATAACGGGAGAAGGTTTTAAAGTTGATGATTAACGATTTAAAGAAAGTATTACACGAAGTTCTGTGAATCGAAACATATCTTATAGTGTATTTTCGCATACTATTTAATGGCTAACAAAAAGCTAAATCAATCTGTTCATGGTTAAATTTTCTGTATTCAAGTAAACAACCCGCTTTACTATTAATTCTCTAGCGAAGATGTTCATTATTGAAACTTACGTGAGCAAATAGACTCAACTACTCCAATGAAATATTTTCGATCGTTACAGTACCGTCGTTAATATTTACGTTTCCATTTATCGTTGTTGTGCCAATAACTGTAGTAAAATTACAGTTAAATCCGCCTTGCAGGTTTAGGGTTTTATTCATATATAAAGTATCAGTTATATTTACCGCCTGCAGCTGTATGGTGTCACCTCCCGCTGCTTCATTATAAGCTTGTTGCAATGAGAAATAATAAACAGAGGGGGGCCCCTCGATTCTGACAGGCTGTGAGCATAAGGCAAAGTTTGCAGTTAAGTTCTTGTCTGCATCCATAAGCATTGTGCAGAGGTTATTAACCGGAGAATCACATCCTGCCCAGTGATCGAATATATATCCGCTGTTTTCATTAGCAGTAAAAATACTCTGTATCACTGAGTCATATTGACAGCCTGAAGAACAGTCCGGATCAATATCCCCTGCCGCAGAGGGATTGACAGAAGAAGTCAGCATATACTTTGTGCTCGTATCAATAACTACAGTAAAGTTGCCGCTACTTAAGTCATCTGCGCCTAAATCAAAGTAAACTGATCCGTCGGGATTATAGATTATGATTCGAATATTATCCGGATTCCCGTCAATTATTATTAATGTAAAGGTATAGCCTGCAATTCCATTCACCTTGCACTCACCGCTGATAGTCATTGTGCTGCCTGATACTGAGACTCCAGTAATATTTGTGCTTACAAGACTGATCCTTAACTTTGAATAGTAGTAATTCACCCAGCTTGAAGCAAGTTCTGTTGTCTGGACATCAAGTGAGAGGCTTGCATCAAATCCCTCTTCCGGATAGTTATATCCTGAACCCGTAATATGATAATCAGTGCCTGTTCCGTTCAGTGATATGAGCATCTCTGGTACTGCCGGGTCATCAGATGGTATGTGTAAATCCGCACTCCTGACTCCTGCTGATAAAGGGGAAAAAACAGCATCAAATAAACACTGACCTGATGGTGATAATGTCCGGCCCGAGCAATCGTCATTATGGACATCAAATACTCCGCTGTCTGAGCCTGTAATCGATAGTGATCCTATGTTCAGATTACCATCACCGGTGTTTGTTACAGTCACGGTAACTGCTGATGGGGTTCCCACGGTCACTGTTCCGAAGTCAACCTGTATGGGCATTACTGAAATGACCGGTACAAGCTGAGTTCCCGTCACATTGCTGCCAAACTCATTCCCCACTCTGTCAGTGACAGAATAGGTATCACCTGACCGTTCCTTTCCGCCCTCATTAAAATTGCCTTTTCTCACAGAAAAGTTCTCACTGAGACCGTAGTGATAAATACTCGTCGGAGCTGGATCAACAGAGTCGATCAATCCGTCATCATCGGTATCCTGATCAAGGGGATCTGAATTATATTCAAATATCTCGGTATAATCGTCTACTCCATCGCTATCCGTGTCCTGACTGTTAAGGTCTGTACCGTACTGGTATTCCTGAAAGTTCGTTAACCCATCCGTGTCAAAATCTTCAAGAGCATCCCGGTAGTCCAGTGGATTCATGCCGTGATCAATTTCCCATTCATCCGGAATACCATCATTGTCATCGTCGGCGTCGTCTTTATCAGGGATTCCATCGTCATCTGTATCGATAAATGTCTTTCTGCTGACACTATCGCCCAGTTTGTCGGCAACTTTGTATGACTCACTTTCTCGGCTATCTCCCCCTTCATTTACTGTGCCTGACATAACCCTGTAATTCTCACTGGAACCGCTGTGATACTGACTGTTTGGGTACGGATCTTCCGGGTCAATATATCCGTCACTATCTGTGTCGGAATTAGCAGGATCAGTTTGATAATTATTAATTTCCTCATAATCACTCCACCCGTCGTTGTCTGTATCTCCGCTCTGAGGATTTGTCCCTATCTGGAATTCCTCCAGGTTGTTTAAACCATCAGAGTCAGCATCGCCGGAAGCATCAGAGGCATCAAGAGAATTCAATCCATTGTCATTCTCCCATATATCAAGCATGCCGTCATTGTCGTCGTCATCATCATATGCATCAGGGATCATGTCACCGTCTGTATCTAACAGGTAATCAATGCTGTCAACCTTTACATACGATTCACTATTTGCATCACGCACCTTGAAGTAAACTGTTTTACGCCCGAATCCGGAACTTACTATAAACGTCGGCGAAGGAGAATAGGGCTGCCATGAAGCCCCTGCAAATGCCTCATCTTCACTCGCCATATATTCTGTCGGATTCCCCGATACTATGTTGTCCAGCGTAACCTGACCGGTTGCTGTGTAGTCACTGCCGTTTTCAAGAACAAAGGATTCGAGAACAACGTAGGGTATCGTCATGCCCGTTACCGCATGTGGACCGGCATTATTTCCATATGTATATGACTTTGCCATCCCATCCCTTGTTTCAGATAGCATATTGCCTACAGCATCATACTGATAGGTTGAACTGTATCCGCTGTCTCCTGCGGAGAGTAATCTGTCAAGATCATCATAGGTAAATGTTTCTGTCCTGCCAACCGCATTGTCCGCAATGGACATTACATTCCCCACATCATCATAGGTGTAGGTAAAGTCCTGAATACCGGGTGTTGAAATGGTATGGAGCCGCTGGTTCCCGGGATAGTAGCTGAAAAAAGTGTTCAGGCTGTTCGGAAAGCTTTTCCCGATTATCTGGCCATGTTCGTTATAGTCTATTGAAGTCAAAATACCGGGTATGCTATCAAGCAGTCCCTGGTTATTGTAATTAAAAGTAACCACCTCACCGTCAGGATAAGTCTGACTGACAGGTCTGTCCATTGCGTCATATCCCCATTGAGTTGACCACGAAAATCCGTCGAAGGCTCTGGTTTCCTCTGTCTTCCGCAGCCGTTCGTCATATTGATACGTCACTATTCCTGTGCTGTCTGCAAGCTCGGCAAGAGTTCCAATGGTATCTGTGTCATAGGTGAATGTAACATCCGTATCGTTCGGATAATCAATAAGAATCTTCCGGTTCAGGGGATCGTACTGGATATCTGTTATCACGCCTCTTGCATCCTCCTGCGATACAAGGCTGCCGGTTCCGTCGTACCCATAACTCCATGTCCCCATATCAGGGTCATTCATCGATGTTTTGCGTCCTAATGAGTCGTACTGGATAGTAGTAATGTTGCCCGGATGATCGGTAATCTGTGTTAATTCACCTATCGGGTTGTACAGGTAATTAGTAATATAGGACTCGCCAAGGTTGTTTTCTGTTACCTGCAGCAGTCTCTGGATAGCATCAAACACATATGATTTCGCACGTCCTTTTTCATCTGTCTCCGTAACAGTCCAGTGGTCAATTGTACGGCTTACCTGCGTGTTGTCCGGGTTGGTTATTAGCACCGGCCTGTTTAAGGCATCGTAATCATATCCCATTGACGGCACCGCTGTGTTCGGTGTGCTGTAGGCATGTATATTGTCTGTTAAATACGGATTAGACTGATCCTTTACCCTGCTCATCTCATCATAATAGACATCAACAGCTATCATATTTGCCGGGTTTTCATATTCTGACTTTGTCTGGATGAGATTCCCAAGACCGTCGATACTCTGAACAGCATCAAGCGTGCCTGTCTGTCCGCTTGCCTCCCGTTTTGAAGTAATTACATGTTCCGGGGCTGTGCCATCGATATTATATTGAATGCTTACCGTTGGCAACGCTTCGCTGTCATAGGGTTTGATTTCTTTAATCTTTCGATGAAATTCGTCATATATAAATTGTGTGGTGAATCCATTCGGGTCTGTTACAAGAGTTAGTTCCCCATTCACCGGATTGAAGAGAGTGGTTGTGAGCTGGTTTTTGGCGTTATAGGATTTTTCGGGAAATGTATTGAAAGTCAGGTCATATTCAATGCTGCTGACCCTTCCTTCAGGGTCTATAACTCTTTCAGGATTACCGTAACTGTCATACTCATAAAGAGTAACTGGATTCGCTCCAGTATCGAGCCAGTGTTCCTCTTTTGTAAGGTTTCCCAAAGTTGCACACACACTTTGACTGTCATACCAGAAAAAGCTCTCTCTGAGCAGGCTTCCACCGGCAGAATCAGTTTTGTACTGATGCCGAATACGATCAACAGTCCACGGATTATCAGAGCAGGAAGGCCAGTATTCATTATATGTATACACTTCATCGCCTGCTACGCTGGTATCTCCATGGTTAATATGAAGTCCAGCATTCCCATACAGATCATAGTACTGGTACTCGCTTCTGATGGTTTTAGGATTGGAGGCTACCCCATCATACGTCAATGCATCGGTTTTGCTCAGATTAGTCCTATACACACCATCAGCAGAAGATACTTCCCAGGTATTTTCCGTTTTTGCATATGGAGCATCACTGTTGTCCTTTATTTCAGTCTTATATTCCTTCCCTTTTTTCGCCTCATCCTGATAATAGTGATGGATGACCTTTGAACTGTCAGCCCTTGTTTCAGTCACCTGTCCGAATCCTCTGAACTCCCTGTCAGGAAAATCATAGAGTCCCTGGGCATAAGAGTAGTTAGTTGTCGAGATATTTTCATGCGCTCCGGACATCCCGTTATTTGTTGTGAGTGAAGATACCACCCAGTAATTAAATGGGAGCCGTGTGTTGTTAAATGACATCGATGAGGCCTAGGCTGCCGTTATTGAACCACCGAGAATATCCGTTACCCTTGTCAGGAGATTTGCCCTCCCTGAATTATTTCTGTAAACATCCCAGTGAGGGCTGCTGTCCCTGCGGACTATGTCGGGAAGACCGTCACCATCTATATCAAAGACGTCCCGCTTCACATTGCCGGTCCCGGATTCAACATCCCGGGTATACCCATCTGTAAACAGTGTTGACCATGACATCTGTGCCGAAAACCCATTCCCTTTATTGAAATAAACTTCCCACTCCCCGGTCCCGGGATTAGGATCAACAATGTCCGGCAGTCCGTCTCCGTTAATATCAATTAAATCCCTTTTTATGTTTCCTGTAGTATCGGGATCAGTGATATAGCCGGAATAGGTGGTGTACCATTGGCCTGCGTGGATAAAGTTGCTTCCTGTATTAAGGTAAATATCCCAGCTTGGTCCTCGTCCGTCTACGATGTCCGGAAGGCCATCACCGTTCAGGTCGTAAAGCGCCACTTCTGTGTATGCCACACCTTCCGTAAAGTCCTCAATCCATGCATTTGGTGTCGGTACACTCCATACGCCAAAGTCAGTAAAGCCGTTTCCGGTGTTTCTCCATATATGCCATGCCGTTCCTCCTTCTTTACTCACTATGTCCGGAAGGCCGTCACCATTGATATCGAGTAGTGTCTGCTGGACATTTGCCGCCTTGGTGTCCGGCTGCTGCACCTCACGAATGGAAAATTGAAGAGGAAGGGGCCATGATGGTGCAGGCATAAACCTGTTCCCGGTATTTTCCTGTATCTGAAGAGTAGTATCTTCATGTACGAACAGGAAGTCTATATACCCGTCTCGATTGATATCAATTGGATTGCTTCTTGTGTCTGGAGATTGTACGTCAGGAATGTAGCTAATAACATCTCTAATATCCCAGCTGCCCTCTTCCGGGGTATTTGGAATGTTCCATTCCGTGTTAGGTGATGTGAATCCTGACCCATTATTAAACCATATGTCCCAGTGAGTCGGAGATAAAGGCGGATCAGCACTTATCAGGTCAGGCAGACCATCGCCGTTTACATCAAAGGTATCGGTTATAACATCATTGTCATAATCAACCTGACGTATCCAGTTCTCATCGGGTGTAGGCCAGTTAATCACGCTGCCGAAAGATGTGTCTATTGGTTTATATTCAAACGTAACTGGCGGCAGTGAAGTTATTCCGTCACTACCGTATTGTGTAATCGAGGTAAGCAAAGACTTGTTCTGGATTTCATTCATTGAATAATTAAGTAAATATTTTCTTGCCCGGCTTCCGTCAACCGTGATGAGAATCTCCGCCAGTCTCCGGGATTCAACGACCTCGGATCCCTGATCAATGATCATATAAGTATCAGGCCTGTCACTTCCTTCAAGGATAAATTCAATAACCCTTTTCTTATCATTGCTGTATTCAATTTTACTTAAGTACACAGCTCCTCTATCATTTGGTGCGGGGTTTTCCTCATAGGTAAAGAAGATGGAATTACCATTCCTGTCTTTGATGCGGTCAAGACTCCAACGCCAGACATAAGACGGAACAGAACCATCGCTTGAATTGACCATATTTTCAGAGTCAGCGTTATAGCCGAAACGGAATTCTGTACCGTCCTTTGATTGAACAACCCAGTATTCACCCGTTGTATTCGGCGCGCCTGTTTTCTTCTCTATTCTCAGGTATGCTTCGAGCTTGGTGTGGAATAGATTTTCAGAAGATACATAGACAAGATCGTGCTTTGCTCCCTCAAGTAAGAGATCAAAGGTATCGTCCGTGGTATCTTTACGTGTATATTCAATATCTCTTTGAATATAGCTCAGAGAGATATCCCATCCGAAGCCAACCCATCCTGCTTTCCCTTTTGCCGAGTGGCTGTTGTATGAGATTGATATTTGAGGAGTTAGTCCTTTTGTTCCTAGGGGTATTGCTATCTTATAAGCGTATACAAATGAGCCGGAATGGATATCCGTCTGAAATGAATTCCATATGTTTTTATACGGACTTTGAGGTGGTTTTACAGCAGAGTATTTGTAGTGCGGGTCTAGATCATCGGCATGGCACACTGGAAACTGCGTAAAAATCCCAATACAAATTGTTAAAGCTATAATTAGATGTTTATTAAACATAAAATCAATATTAGTTAGTAAGTTCTTGCATAGCATCAATGAAATGATTAACGAATGTTTTTTGCTCCTGCTGTATTTCCTCAGTTACCGCATCAGCATGCGATTCTAATGCTGGTTCCATTTTTTCATCCTTTGCTTTTATCGAAAAATCATATCCTTGCGATACAGCCTTATCAATATCAAGAATATGTTGAAATTCATGTCCTAAAACTCTAGCTGCCTTTTTTAAATTAAACCATCCTTTAAAATAAACCTTGTTTAAATACACAAAATAACTGCCATCATCCGGAATGTCTGGATTGTGTCCATGTATACCTTCAATTCCTGCAACGCCATGTTCAACTTCTTTATGTTTGATGAAATCTATGTATATATCTTTTTTTTCTGAAATCGCCTCAATTTCTGATAATATTTTTTTGCCTCGCGCAGTTTTACTTAATTTATCCATAATTTCCTGTGCTCTCTCATTCGGTTCATCGGTCCATTGACCTGTCTTATAATCTCTGTATTGTTTTTTGTGTCCGCTCGGATCGACATATTTAACAGGATTGTTGTTTACATATGTATATCTATTTAAATCTTGGGGATCATAAAGGTTTCTAGAAATAGCATCAGGCTGTGTGAAGTGCTTAAATTCGTGTTTGTAGTAGCGAGCCTCAAAGTAATAGAAATCCGTAAGTTTATCTTTTTCTTTCCCCGTATATGTAAATCTCTCCTGCCCCCCTTCTCTGATTTCACCAAAAGGATAGTACTTGTTCCTTTCAACAAGGTTGCCTCCTGAATCAGTGACTGCATTTGTTCCGCCCAGGTGGTCAGAGTGGAAATAGCTGAGATTGCCTGATGAATCTTTCTTTGCAACCCGCTCTTTATTGGCAAAGTAATATTTAGTGTTTTCCAGCAAGCTGTCTGCTATCTCTGTGACGTAGTTCTTGCCAATATAATATGTGGTAATTTCGTTTTCAATTTTCTTGATCCGCTGGCCCTTGAAGTCATAGTAATATTCTGCAATGACTACGCCGTTCTGATCCCCGTGCCTGATTCTGACAAGTTTGTTCGCATCGTTATACTCGTAGACTTTACCATCTCCCTTTGTCAGGTTCCCATTAGAGTCGTACTCGTAAAGCATATTCGTATCTGCATTAGAAATAGCCATAAATGAGATACAAAAAGCCAACAGAAACATGAATGTTAAAAGTACTCTTTTCAAGTTCTAATCCTTATATAGCAAGACTTTTATCTCTACAGCTTCATAATGAAAGCAAGCGCATAGTATGGCGGACGATTTTCAAGAGCAGTTGATCCGGCAGCCACAGTAGCCCCGCCGTGACTGTGTGTAATCTGATGAACATGATTGATTTCAGATGATGTATTGCCAGAATATGAGTGTGTATGATAATTGGTCACACCATCGTAAGCAGTACCGCCATTTTCAACCTGTTTAGTCGATCCGGAAACAGCGGTATTTCCGCTGAAAGAATGATTATGACTGCCGTTGGCTGATGTATCATTTGATGCTGTAGAAATCCCATGAGTGTGGCTGATGTTGTTTGCTTCAGAGCCGCCATTATCACCAACGGCATATCCGCTTCCTGCTCCAACGACAAACCTGTCTCTCAAATCCGGTGTTCCATTTGTCCCGTTGCATAATGCCCATCCGGAAGGAATGTTTGCAATTGCACCACTCCACATGATAATGCCGCCCTGCGGAATGCCGTTCCCGGCAGTAAATGCATACCCAACGCTGGTGATCCTCTGGCGCGGCATCATTTCCGAGTCAGTTCCTATCGTAATGCCGAGGTATGCAACTATGTTATCAGTAAAGAATGATGAAGGAAGGGCATTGTGGGCACCCAACACTGCATTGAAATTCCCGTTCGTCACAACTACCTGCGTAGTTCCCGGGTTCCATGTCTCTGTCCACAGAACATTCCCCCCTGTCGGCGCATCATAGATGTTAAACGCAACATCATACTGTCCGTCAGGCACAGGATTCCCGTTCACATCAGTAAGTGTGCCGTTGTAATTAATCAACTGAGGAATGCTTTGAGAATAGAGGGCTGGAGATATGCTTAATATTATCGCCAGTGACAAAAGCACACTCACTATTCTGATTTTAACCATGGTATTACCTCCTTATAGCGTCTTTAAATTTCAAATTGCTTTTATCTTTGAAACCCGATCCTCATTTATTTTTTAAATATCTTCTAATTATTAAGGGGATGCTGCCTGAAAAGAAAAGTACGGCACTCAATGGCTCAGGGGTAACCGTGTAACCAGATGTACTAAAGATTCCACCTTGATGATCATCATAGTCCGCACTGTAGGCAATATCCCTCAATTGATAATCAACGGTAAAGCTAAAACCACTGAGAGAGCTCCCGGCAGCGATATCAAAACTTATATTAGTTGAAAAGGAAACCATAAAATCTGTTTCATGCTCTCCTTCCCATATAGTGCTGTTCCATCCTGAAGGGAGCGGAAGCCCCGTCACAGTATGTGTCTGGCCAAACAACAAATCTACACTGTAAAGATATTCATTATTATTGGATGTGTTAAAGAAGGTATAATCATACTGCCAAAGACCGCTGCCTAAAGTAGTTTCTCGGTAACTTATATTTGCAGAAGGAGTAGCCGGCGCCATAGACGGAATAAGAACTAAAAATATTAAAATGAAATAGAAAAATAGATTCCTTTGCCTACTCGACATAGCAAGTCCTTTTGAATAAAGAATTTAACAAGGAAAGATGTATTATTTTACCCCCCTATATGGCTGAAAATCAATAAAAAAGTGAATAAGGACCGTTCACATTCTCCAATGCATCAGAGATCTTTAAATGAATGGTATATGTTAATTATCAACAGGATCCAGACAGAATCAATATTATTGACAATAGCGAAAAGTCGAGAATCTATGACTATGCTATATCATGATGATTTTTAGCGGAAATCAATGAAACATGCTTTCAACCTGAAATGCACATTCTGGAGTGATAAAATACATTACAACTGGGAAGCCAAGTTTGGGGGAATGACCGTTATTGAGGTATAACGGCTTAAATCATTGGAGGGTGAGAACCGCAAAGTTAAAAAGAGAATGACGAATAGCGATTGACGAACTACGAATTACGAAGGGTGAAGAAGAGAATATCAAATAACGAACAGGCAAGATCGAATTTCGAAGTTATTATTTTGTCTTTACTTCGACATTCTACATTCATGTACTCGACATTCGATATTCGTCGCTAAGACTAATCAATCAGGTTTTGAATGTTATGAGGACCTCATCGGTTTCTACAGCATTGCCGATTTTTGCAGCCACATCATCCACAACTCCGTCGCAGGGGGAGGAAACACCGCTTTCCATTTTCATGGATTCGATAACC
>CAMYJJ010000088.1 GCA_947258735.1 Thermodesulfovibrionia bacterium
GTCATGGTATCCACAATGCTGGTAGATATCGACCATCTATTTGCAAATCCAGTTTATGATGCGGGGCGCTGTGGTATCGGTTTCCATCCTTTGCATGGTTTTTTGCCTATAACGCTATATGTGATACTTTGTTTTATTCCCAAATCACGTTATATTGGTATTGGGCTGGTAATTCATATGGCTCTGGATTCGTTGGATTGCAATTTAACGAACGGCGTCTGGTTTGTTTAGTATGCACTGAAAAATAATATATGGTCTGAATAAATCACTTAAAGGAAAATTAGATGCATATATATTCATAGAAGGATGGCACATGGACACACATTCAGCAACACTTTAATCCCCTTACAATATATTCGAAAAGTTAGTGTTAGAGTTATTAATTTACACTGAAGATAATTCCATGTAATACTCATCAACAGTATCTTTCTGATTCACTGACTTTAGAGATGAGTCAGTGATATTAAAACCCCTCACATTTCATTGATACTTAGAGAGTATCAATATCCTGCAACCTTCATTCAGTCTGAACATATCATGGATAGTTGCAGTTCTTCCCTCTTCTATATCTGACAATATGCGAAATCTATCTTTAATGCTATGAGGATATAGTTTGAATTTCATCAAGGTCCCGGTGTAGTCTCTTCACAATTCTTCAGATTTCTTTACAATTCTTTATAGTTTCTTCTTTTTATCTTCAAATATATATTTTATCCTGAAGTCAGAAAAACAAAGATACAGCCCTTGTACATATCGGAAAGGAGGTGCTGCAAGGCAAGGTCAATTATTTGATAGCGTTTTAACAAAATGAAAGGAGACAGCACGATGAAAAAACTTATGTCAGTAATGGTAATTATGATGTTAACTGTCAGTTTTATGGTCATCGGTATTAATAATGCTGATGCCATGAATAATGAATCGGCAGCACTGTTGACAGCTGGTATCGTTCTTTTAGGTATACCCGTCATGCATGCAATTGCACACAGAGGAACCTACATGGGACCTGCGTACTCTTATGCCATTCCTCCTCGGTATATCGAAAAGACAAACATTATCTATGTTCAGCCAAAATACCAAAAGCATCGCAGACATTGGGCAAAGTCTTATAAACGGGGGTATCGGCAGGAAAGAAAACGAATAGAGTACAGGAGAGGAATGCGGGATGCACGTTATGATTACCGCAGGGGTCGTGGATATGATTACTGATTTCCTACACTCCAAAGATTAAGTTTTGCCCTTCGGGCAGGGTCAGAAATGACTCTGCCTATTTATTGACTGAGAGATGCATATCAATTCTCATATATGAAGTGAGAACTTTCTTCAATCTACGACCTCTACCCCATTCCAGAAGGCAACATAATTCTTAATCTCTTTTGCCGCTTCCTTTGGTTCAGGATAGTACCATGCTGCGTCATTGTTGACATCGTCATTTACCGCAATGTTATAGTAGCTGGCCTCGCCTTTCCATGGGCAGGTCGTGTGAGTGCTGCTATTCTGAACGTACTCTCTTTTAACTGATCCGGGCGGAAAGTAATGATTGCTCTCGATAATTATGGTTTCATCACTTTCAGCCAGTATTTTGTCTCTCCAGATTGCTTTCATTTTATTTCTCCCTTTTTTATTCTTAGTATAAATGCTTTTATCTCAATCTGCTATGAGTAATAATTCTCCTCCTTCCGGACAGGGAGGACTAAGGCGGGGGCGCTCTGCTATTTTATCCCCCTCACCCTGCCCTCTCCCGCCAGGGGAGAGGGCATTTGAAAAGATGCATTTCATACCTGAAGCAATCCATGATATCTATTGACATATAAAATTAAACAGGTAAAATTGCATATGCCGCCCAGAAAAAACATTTTCCTGACCGGCGCACCATCATCAGGCAAGACAACTATAATCAAGAAAATCATAGCCCTGCTCAATGTGCCGGCCAGGGGCTTCTATACGGAAGAAGAAAAATCAGGAGAAAAGCGGGTCGGATTTATGATGAAAACACTTGACGGCAAAGAAGCATATCTGGCACATCAGGACATCAGGTCAAATTATAAGATAAGGCGTTATGGTGTAAGTATCCATAATATAGAAACAATAGCAGTGTCTGCAATTCGTCCGGCAGGTAACGGTCTTATCATACTCGATGAAATTGGCAAAATGGAGTGTTTTTCAGAGATGTTTAAAGAAACTGCGATTAATGTACTTGATTCATTACATATAGTGATAGGGACCATTACCTTAGGGGGTGATGACTTTATTCAATCCATAAAAAAGAGAGATGATCTGGATCTAACAGAAGTGACTTTCCAGAACAGAGATGCGCTGCCGGAACTGATACTTTCAAAATTATATGCTCTGAGAGATTAAATTCTCTCCTGTATTTGGCCCAGTTACATGTCAGTATGTTAAAATGAAACAAATTTTTAATTCTCATTTGTATGAAAAAATCATGTGTGGCCCTGACAATATGCTGTTTCATGCTTTCCGCGATATGTTTTATGAATATCGCTGGTGCCGTTTCTATCCCCACCGGTGACCAGGCCCCGGATTTTACGTTATCCTCACTGGATGGGTCAACATATTCACTGAGCAGTTACAGAGGTTCCCTCGTCGTCCTTATCTACTTCAGGACAGATCAAAAGCACTCTCTCCTTGCACTTGAAGAATTAAAAATGAATCGTAATAAATATGGAAAAAGAAACGTACAGTATATCGGTATCAGTGCAGAGAAAAGAGAAAAAGATGAGCTCCTGAACAGGGCAAACGAACTGAATATTGATTTTCCTGTTCTTCTTGATGAAGAAAGGAATGTGTACAGCACATATGGAATCAGGGTCTATCCGACAACGCTTATCGTGGATGGAGAAGGCAACGTTGCTGCATCGCTGCCGGGACATGCATTAAGTTATAAACTCAGGCTTGACAGCACAATCAGGTTTTTACTCGGAGACATAGATAAATCACAGTTGGAAAAGCTGCTTTTACCGGAAAAAAGAGTACCAGATGCTTCAGCCCTGTATGCAGAACGAACATACAACCTGGCCCTGAGATTTACAGAAGCACAGTTTTTTGACCAGTCAATTGAGCTCGTGAAACAGTCAATCGAAGCAAAGCCGGACATGGCAAAATCCCATATCCTTCTGGGTTATTTATTGCTCGATGCTCATGATTCAGACAATGCGGTAGAGCAGTTTGAAACTGCCCTTCATATCGATCCATCCTCAAAGGATGCCGGTACTGGACTTGGAGCAGCACTTATAGAAAAAGGGGACACCGGCCGGGCCATACAGGTGCTCAGTGAAGCACTCTTTCTGAATCCCAAACCTGAGAGAACGCTGTATGAACTGGGGAGGGCATATGAGTTACAGGGGGAAAAAGAAAATGCAGCTGAAATGTATAAGAAGTCTCTTGAGAAGATAGTTGGTCATCATATCCTGCCGTCATCAGTAGGTCACTGCAGGTAACTGTATATAGTATTGCTGCTGATTGTCATTACAAATCTGCCTGTCAAAACGTTTCATAAACTCCATGCTTGTCCCGGGGTGCTGAGGTTGAACCTCCTGCAGAGGTTCAACCTCGACACAGCGCATTATAAAAAAACAGCCGGCTTATAAAAACACCGGCTGCTTTCATTATGTATGATATATTACTTCTCTAATCTCCAGATTTGCTTGATGTAAACCTCAGCTTTCCCGTGTACACAGGAAGAGCAAATTTTAAAAGCAGCGTAAAGAACAATGCCCCAAATGCCCATATCCCCAGGGCGACACTCTTTTCCACTGCCGAAGGTCCATACTCATAAATCTCGCCCAATGTCCCGGGAATAAAACCGGGAATGATCAGACCCATGCCTTTTTCAATATACACGCCGGCAATGATCATGACGCAGGCAGTGGTAAGCGTAAGAATATTTTCCCTTGTCTTTGGGCGCAGAAGAAGAAAAAACGCGGTAATATTAAAAATAAATGCCATCCACATCCAGACAACCAGATTGTTATGCTCATGCAGTCCAAAATACAGGTATTCCATTGGGGCCAGATGCAGACTGCCTGAGTAGAACTCCTTAAAAAATTCAGCCATAAATAAAAACAGGTTAATACCCATGGCATATGCAATGAGCTCTGCGATTTTGAATATGGCTGTATTTGATATTTCCATGTCAGACACCTTTCTGACTATCTGAAAAATAATGATCATCAGTGCAGGTCCTGAGCATAATGCGGAAGCAATAAATCGAGGAGCAAGAATTGACGCATTCCAGAAAGGTCTTGAAGAAAGACCGTTATACAGAAAGGCCGTAACCGTATGAATGCTGACCGCCCATGGTATTGATAAAATGATAATAGGCCATAAGAATGACATCTTGTATTCTTTACCATATGCAAGCTTATAGAGAACATAAAAAACAGCGACACAGTTTATCGCAAGATATCCGTTCAGAACAAGAACATCCCATGCAAGAAGAGAAGACGGAAAATTCATCATCCCGAGCAGGGGGAGAATATGCCACCCCCGTTCCGGCCTTCCCATATCAGAGACAACAAATAACAGGCACATGATAATGGCTGCTATCGCAAGCATCTCACCGAGTAACACGATCTCCTTAATGGGTTTGAAGTTGTACAGGTAGGCTGGAATGACCAGAAGTACTGCAGCAGCAGCCACCCCTACAAGAAAAGTGAAGTTTGAAATATAAAACCCCCATGAGACCTGGTCTCTCATATTTGTCAGAATCAGTCCCTGATCAAGCTGCCGAATATATGAAAAGACTCCCGTGACAATCAGAATTGCCAGGAGGGCAAGCCAGGCATAATATCCCTTCCCTCCTTTTGTGACGAATTTTAAAGCTGTAAAAAAATTTCGTACCGGTTGCAATAAATCAGACATATGTTGTTCTCCTTTGACACGTTATGTTGCAAAGAAATAATAAAATTTCGGCGATGTATTCAGGTCCTCCTTAAGTCGGAACACCCTCTTGTGTTCTATGCTGTAGCGAATTTCACTTTCAGGATCCAGAAGGTTTCCGAACTTTCTGGCCCCAACAGGACAGATCTCAACACAGGCAGGATACCTGCCGGGTTCTTCCCTGGTCCTCTGAATGCAGAATGTACATTTCTCTACTACGCCTTTGTACCTTGGTCTGTTGCCGAGATAATGGGTCTCGGTGATTATTTCTTCCCTGGCAACCTGGGGAGCGGCCCAGTTAAAACGTCGTGCCCCATACGGACAGGCCGCCATGCAGTACCTGCAGCCGATACACCAGTTATAATCAACGACCGTGATCCCGTCCCGTTCCTGCCATGTTGCCTTTGTGGGGCAGACTTTCACACAGGGCGGGTTATCACACTGCTGGCACTGAACAGGCATATAAAAATGTCCTTCTTCAGGAACTTTACCGGGATTATAATATTTTGTTGCCTCTTCGAAAACATTGACCCATCGTTCCCCTTTTTTATACTCAAGGACAGATATCCAGTGAATCTGGGGATCTCTGGACTGATTGTTCTCCTCTACGCATGCATAAACACAGCGTCTGCATCCAATACAGCGGGACAGGTCCAGACCATAGCCGTACTTTACTCCATCAATGGGTTTGGTCGATTTTATATTAAAATCTTTTCCATATTCATCCTTATATTCGCTCTCAAGTCTGGCAATAACTGTCTTGAGCTCGTCCTTGTTCATCTGGTGAAAATGCTTCTGAAAAAAAGACTCCCACACACCGGCATCAGCACTGTCAAATGGAAACGCCAAAGAGGTGAGTCCAACTGCAGCGCCCTTGAGAAAAGTCCTTCTTCGGACCGTCTTATTACTTGTATGATTAATGTTTTTCTTTGACATCTGTACGCTCCGATTTATAGTTGCTTGTTAATGGGTTTCTGGGAATCTGATCATCCTCTGATTTGGTATATTTCAGCTCGTCAGGCCGGATCGGAGGGGGAAGCGGCTCAATAGGTTTGAAACGGGGGCTGTGAGGATTATGACAATGAACGCAAAGGCGATATTGTTTTTTACCATTCCAGAAACCTGTTCTTTTTCCGTGTACTCCTGCTTTCCAGTCACGAAAGATAGTGCCATGACATTGTCCGCAGAGATTGTAAGACGTTTCAAATGATATGAGCTGGCCGTTTGCCAGTCTCAGCTTGTCCCTGTCTGAAGGATTATGGCAGTCAAGACACCATCTCTGTTCCTCCGCATGATGCAGTATAATGTCCTCATGGAAATCAAGTTCACGGCGTTCTTCATTGACCTCCAGATCAGCATGACATTCTGAACAGGGAAATATGTCCTCTGAAAACGGAGGTGGGGGCACAAAATAATCAGGTACATCATCAGCAGCAGTTACCATTGTTAACATCATTGGATTAACAACAAGGGTAAGAAAAAAAATGATAAAGAGGAAAGGCCTGACTCTCAAGAGTCCGCAACATGGGTTATTAGATATGACCACTTAACAAAATCTCCTTCCTGTTATGTTACTGGTGAAGTTATTAAAGCAGCATGATGAATACTTAAACCAAATGATTATATAATAAAATCTTATAGAATTGCAACAGGGATGAGCGCGATTTTCGTATACGTGCAGCAGGATGTTGACAGGCTAATTTTTATGACATAATCGCCTTAAGGGTATACCAAACAGAATGACGTTTCAAGTCGAGATTCAGTCCTTATACGACCGGGAAATTAATGATGCCACGATCCACGATCCGGCAAATACCAGCATCAGGAATGTAGAGAATTTCCTCCTGAATGCGAGGTGATCAAACGTGTTTTCGACATCTTCCTCAATGGCATCAAGCTGCTTTGTATAGTACTCTGTCTCTCTCTTTACCGTAGTAACATCAATAGTGTGAAAGAGTGAACGGAATTTTGCCTGTGTATCAAACAGTCTTTTTTCCTCTTTATCAGGATACGCCCCTTTTGACTTTAATACGAGAAGAGCTTCTTCAATGTCTTCAATCTTTTCATCAGTCAGAAACAGGGCCTGCTTCATCATCTTTGCCCTGTCGTAGGAATGACATTTTGAACAGCGCTGGGCATTGATAATATCAATACTTACCTTTTGTATATTATGAGATCCATGACAGGTCACGCAGTTTGGCCCGTCGCCGGTTTCCTTCAGCGCCTTACCATGACCGCTCTCAACATAATGCTTAAGAATCCCCAAATGACATTTACCGCACAGTTCCGGTACTTCAGTATATTTCGGCGACCCTCCGAAGCCCCGCTTGTGGGACATCGACATGGTGGCGTCTGTTTTATCTCCTCCATGACAGTCATCACAGGAGACATCATTCTGATAGTGCCAGCTGAGCTGCCAGTCCTGGGGAATACTCCTCAGTTCTGCGGGCATGGCCTCTGACGTATGACATTCAACACATGCGCTCTCTTCAAGGATCTCTGATGTCCAGGGCTTGCTCAGGAATTCTTTTTCAAACAGTTCCCTGTAGCCTGCAGACACAGGCACGGTAGTAGAGAGGACGGCAATAATTAAAAGACAGTAGAAATATCTCACGAGTACCTCCCCCAGAAAGTTAATGCAACCCATGCTGCCAAAAGAAGAAGAAAGGCTCCCAGAAGAGCAGGTCTCTTGATTATATTCTTCTCTTCCCCTGTATCAAAGAAAGGCCACAGCAGGAATGTGAAAATGGCCACAATCTGAATGCTGATTCCAAAAAATTTATTAGGGATAAGTTTCATCATCTGATAGGGAGCAAGAAAATACCATTCAGGCTTAATGTCGGCCGGAGTCCTGAACGGGTCTGCCGGCGTGTTGGCAGCTTCCGGTATAAACATGGTCGGGAAAAATGAAATAAGAAAGAAGATAAGTGCAAAGAACAGCATGACCATGGACACTTCCTTCATAAAGAAATGAGGATAGAAAGGATAACTGTCTGAATATTTTGTGTGACTGTACTCGGTCCATGGTTTTTCTTCGTCAGCTGATTTACTGAAGGGGGGGACGGACAGCCCGATACGCCATACAAAGAATATATGCATACCTACGATGGCCATAAAAATGGGAGGCAGAAAACCTACATGCAAAGAGAAAAACCGTGTTAATGTTACACCAGAAATGGATTCTCCGCCTTTTAAGACATTTGCGGCAAATTCACCTACAACCGGAAAAGCTGTAGGGATATTGGTTACAATTGTTGTGGCCCAGTAACTCCTCTGGCTCCAGGGTAGCAGGTATCCGCTCAGACAGAAAAGAAGTGTAACAAGCAGGAGCAGTCCACCGGCAAGCCATGTGATCTCGCGCGGCTTTTTATAATTTCCCATAAAAAATATGGATATTAAATGAATAAAAACCAACGCGACCATCAGATTGCTGGTCACAATATGAATCATTCGTATCAACCAGCCAAAGGATATGTTTGTCATAATATTCTGAACACTGCTGAAGGCATGATCAGTATGCGGAACATAGTACATCAGAAGGAAATAGCCTGATATGGCCATAATAAAATATGCCACTAATGTAACAATACCAATAGTATAAAATATGTTGGTGTCCCTCGGAACCTTGTGCTCATTCAGAGAGGAATCAACAAGATCCGAAAGACCTACCCTTACATTTAAACCTTCTCTCATCTTTTGCCACATAGTTTTTTATCCTATTACGATATCTTCTCCCTCAACTTTGAGAGGAATGACAGTTAAAGATTTTGGCGGTGGTCCGGAAACAACACGCCCTTCAAGGTTGAATATACCGGCATGACAGGGACAAACAAGTTTCTTTTTCTGCTTATCATATTCCAGGAGGCAGCCCAGGTGAGTGCATACCCTTGAGAGTGCAATAAGACCTATACCGGGACGGTCAATAATAATAGCCGGAGTATTTTGAAAAAGGATCTCTTTTGCATCACCAACATCAGATTTGCGCACCGTCTGTTTTCCGGCCATGATTTCAGTCCTGGGTGGAGCAAGATATTTCAGAAACGGATAAGCGAGAGAGCCTAATGAGATAGAACCCATGACCGCAAAAATAATACTTAAAAAACTGCGTCTCTGCATTAACCCTCCTTTACTCAATTAAGTTCTGAAACTGTAACAAAATCAACTAGATATGTCAATTTTCAAAAAAATCTTATACTACATTATTTCTTATTTTTCCTTCAGCGTATATTTGACTGAAGGGACTATTTTATTAAATATCCAGAAAAGGAAAAAAGGCAGTCCGCCCATAAACAGGGCACCCAGCAATCCTTCTTTAAATGTCTCTGCATTATGAGGAATAATCGGCAGATGATAATGCATGAATCCGGCAAAGGAATTGGAGAATGCCTGTCCTCCGATGACAACATTCCACCTCATCATAAACACGCCGAAGAGCACCAGTGCTGAGGCTACTGCAGCCCTTCTTACGGTCAGTCCGGGGAGAAGCAGCATAATAAATGGCACTGCATTACCGATTCCGTACTGCATGATAAATATCTTGGTAAAGTCCATATCATAGATAACTGTTCTTAAAATGTCCCATGATTTGGTTGCGGTGTAACCTCTGAATATAAGATCAAGAAGCTCCAGTACTATTGCAGCAACCATGGCGCCAAGGAGAAACTTTGAAGTTTTCTTGGTGACCGCAACCTCTTCTCCAATTACTTCATCAGCAGTCATATGAAAGTCTTTCTTGGAGTGCTTTATCCTGAACTTCCTCCACTCCATCATGATAATATCTGTCAGCATGCAAAGTGCAATACCTGATACGATTGCCGACATGATAAATATGACCGGCATCAGGGGTGTTGTCCAGAGGGCATTTGCCTTTACCGATCCGAATATAAATCCTGCATACCCATGGAGAAAGCATGCAACCGGTATGCCCAGGGCCGCCAGATACTTGACTAACGTATGGTCAGTATGAAGGGCGTCTTCACTGATATCATTGGCCCCTAATGTCAGGATTTTATACGTTTTCCCCAATAATTTATTGTAAAATCCCTTTGCTTCTTTCAGGGCTATTGCCTGCTCCACAAAAAATTTCCTGTAGACAAACCATATTTCTGCCGCAACGATCGCCATATAAAAAGAATACACCATCCCAAATGCCGCGATTGCAGAAGTGAAATGGGGGGTAAACATGACCTCAAAATTTCTCTGGGGCTGCTGAAGATGAAACAACAGCGGCATGGGAGCAACGATAAGAAGTGCAAAAGAAAATACAAGCGCAAATTTTGCTATGTCCTTAAGGTCTTCCTGACCAAACACGTGATACAGTGAGGATAAAACAAATGCACCGGCATATGAGAAAAATTCCTTGGTTGTCCATTCTGCTCCATGTACTGCCAATTCAGCACCATGGGCTGCTACTGCTGCTAACTCAGCGCTCATTACATCACCTCACATTTTCATCCAGGCCAAGATAATAGACCTGGGGTTTAGTCCCGTAGGAATCCTTTAATACTGCGACCCTCTGGGACAGTACAATCCTGGTTACCGGATCATTTGGATCTTTAAGATTGCCAACCAGTCTGGCGCCAAAGGGACAGGCATCAACACACGCTGTCTTCATTCCCTGTCTCAGACGATGAAAACAGAACGTACATTTCTCGGCGACTTTATGAATGGGATGGAAAAACCTGGCGCCGTAT
>CAMYJJ010000089.1 GCA_947258735.1 Thermodesulfovibrionia bacterium
CTGTTATTTGCATCTTTATGCATGACTATCATTTGTGGACAAATTGACGCAAAATGCATGTATCGTTTACCTGCGTTTGCGAGTATATATCTCCTGTGCACAACAAAAAAAGGCTTGGAAAACCAAGCCTTTTTGAAAATATTCAATATGTTAATTCAATCAGTTGCTGGCAATAGTAAGCCCAGTCGGCGGTGATGGAGGAGTCGCATCTACTGAACCAATCTCATAATCAGAAATGACAACTTCTCCCCACAGATTGGGTCTTGAATAGGATCCTGTCTCTATCAGATCAAGCCAATCAAACTGGACTCCCTGTCCATAATCACGGTCATTGTTTCCCAATAGCAGTCCAATTATCTTATCCGGTGATGGGAGCGTGTTTATAACATTCCAGGGAATAGCGATTTCCATGATATAACCATTTGGTGTGCTTGCTGTTTTTGCAACAATGCCGCTGTTAGAGACAATATCGTTAATGTTGGCAGTGAAATGGTAATCATTACTGTCCATACTGGCTGTTTTGTTATTCTGAGTATCAAGATAAATTTCTGCGCCATCGTCTGCATATAATATGGTATCTAAGGACTCCAGATTTGCATCTGTAACTTCATAAGCGAAATAAAGGTTATTGTCATCCCATAATGCATAAACATTTATTTCGTTATCGCTTCTGTAAGGATTGGAAAAGTTCACATAGTTTGTCAAGTTCCATACATTTTCAGACAGATCTCCGTTTATAATCAGAGGTGATAGAGTTTTAAGCGCTGTTAGAGTGCTATTTACTATGGGATCAGCTTCACTGTTATCTGAAGATGCGGTACACCCAATATCATTCAGGTCAACGTAACCATCACTATCGTTGTCAATTCCATCGGAGCATGCCGTCGTTATTGGAGGTGCTGAGTTAGAAGAATACACACTGTTCAGCGTTTTCCATAATCCACCTGTGCAGCCGTTATGACTTTCATAGGTCACAGAAAATCCTGTTTCAGCACAAATTCTGTCTTCCATCGGCCAGGGCCATAAGGGAGCGGTAGTTTTCACTCCATTTTGATAACGATACAGTGCTTCGGCCCCGATGTCTGCACCACTTTCACCTTGTCCTTGAAGTGCTGAGGGTACCATGAGATATGCGCCGTTGCCATATGTAGCAGTATCGTAGTAAGGATTCAGTGTCTTATCCCCAGCGCCTGACGTAGCTGATCCCCCGTGAGATGTACCCACCCCATAGACATTATTATAAGTATTTGTCAGATTTTCAATATATGTACCAGATCCCTCATAGATTGCCGTCTGTGCGCCTCCGACATAACTATTATTTGTCAGCGTAAGGCTATTCATAAACCCTGCTTCATTGAACTGATGTGGAGTTCTATAAGTGAGTATGGTGCCTGTTATGCCTATGTTTGCAAATGTGTTGTTAGTGGCAGTGGTTCTGCTGCCACTCTGCGACCTTAGACCATACCTGGTACCTATCACAACATTGTTTCTAAACGTATTATTATAAATTATGTATGTATCCGAACTATCGTCAAGAGGCCAGATGTCCCATGCACCTATCATTATGTTACCGAGAAACTGGTTATTGTCAGTACTGGTATTATAGTAATTAGCCCATGTACCTATTCCCATTGTACAACCACCGGCCGCTGTTCCGGGCGAGAAGAAGTTGTTCTCAAGGATAGTATTATTTGATCCATATACCTGTACTGCATTCATTGAACCACCGCACCATCGTCCAGAAGTAACAAATTTGCCATAATTGCGCCTCATGGTTACATAATTTGTATTATAGAGGTTATACAGGTTTCTTCCGCTACCAGTGGAGATGGAGTCCTCTATTAATAAGTTATTTGTATTAGCAACACCAAAGAGAGGGCCGTAATAGGTTGAATTATCATTATGTGCAGAGACTTTTCTCAGTATAATATTCGAGGAATTCCAAATGGCGACAACATCTGTTGTTCCTGATGCTCCACCGTTTTTGCATTGTATCCCCTCGATAGTTATATAACTTCTTCCGCTAACCACACAGACACCACCGGATGCTCCCTGACGGTCAATAATGGCCTGCCCATCATTTAGCGCTTTAATGGTTATCGGGCTGCCTGAAGTACCGGATCGTGTGACCTGGAGTTGTTGGTAGTATGTCCCATTATGTAAGTATACGGTATCACCGGCAGTTGCCTTGGTATTAACACCGTAAGATAAGGCACAAGGTAAACCGGAAGAACAAGTAGTACCGGAACCATTAGTAGATACATAATAATCAGCACCCCATGATATTAAAGGTGTTAACAGGACGAGGAATAAAATTACCCCAAAGTTTAATTTAATCACTTTAATTGATGTCATATATGGCCTCCATCTATATTTCACTTAAAACAATAACGCTCAAAGTGTTTTTCATAAAGTTAGTATATAAAAAATTCCCCAAAATACTTGTGATGCATATCACGAGATATCAATTAATTCTTATTATTTTTCGGCTCTCTCTAATTGCTACTTTATAGCAAATAACATGCCAGAGAGCTGTATGTGACTTAACTATATGAAGTTAAATAGTAAAAAAATATATGCTATTTTTTTATAAATCTGGAACAATCTCATTTTGTATGAATTATCATTCATTTTTCAACAAACATTTATTTCTTAACAAGATATGCATTCTATGATATTGTTGCCGTAGATTGCCATTACAAGCAGGTCTTGGAGACTATCGCCGAGCGAATAACTAATCTTCAGGAGGAAAGGGCATGCATACAGGCTGCAACTAAAAAGGAAGACTTCGGGGTATGCTGGGAGAAGCGGAGAGCGGAAATGATGAGGCGTATGGAGGAAAGGGATAAAAGGGGTAGTCAGGCAAATCCCCGATAAGCAAAGAAGGTATGATATACTTATGTTTAGGAGAAGGGGTGGGTTCTTTTTAGTACTTATACGTAACTGATCATTGTTTTTCCCTTCTGTCATGATCACCTGACTCTTCTTTAATAAGCATTCCTTTCATAGTAGGTGGACGAATAATGAAACGTTTCACTATAGCAGTAATCCTTCTATTTTCAATTTGCACATTGAGTGACAGGTTATCAGCCGGCACTATTACTAACAATGAAAAAATAGATGCGAAGACGCTCCAGAAGATAAATCGAGGAGATAACCAGCTGGATGTGATCGTTCTCCTGACTGGATATCAGGAGGATGTTACAGCGGGTAAGGCTGACCATCCGGCCCGCATGGCAGCGAGTCAATCATTAATACACTCCAGGCAAAGTAAAGTCTTAAATAAGATTCCCCCCTCTCATCTAAAACTAAAGCATCGATTTAAAAATTTCCCCGGCTTTTCTGCAAGAATTAATCAACAGGGTATCCAGAAAATGGCATCGTTATCTGAGGTGGTAATCATTGAAGAAGATGGAATAGTCGAAGCGCATCTGGCGCAGGGAATACCGTTGATGAATGCGTTGTCTGCTCGTTCTACCTATGATGGAACAGGTGTTTCTGTTGCAGTAGTGGATACGGGAATAGACTACAACCACCCAATGCTTGGAGACGGTGGATTCCCCAATGCCAAGGTCATCGGGGGCTATGATTTTGGTGATAACGATGCTGACCCCTTGGACTGCCAAGGGCATGGTACATCTGTAGCTGGCATTTCCGCTGGGACACTTGCTTCCGGTCCGGGTGATTACATTGGCGGTGTGGTACATAATGCTAAGTTATATGCACTAAAGATTGTATCCGGATGCAACGATTTTGCATACTTTTCTGATATCATTGCTGCATGGGACTGGGCGGTTTCTCATAAAAACGATGACCCGGCTAACCCAATCCTGGTGATAAATACGAGCTTCGGTGGTAGTACAAGATATGAGTCTGCCTGTGACAGTAGTCATCAGAGCATTGCTGCTGCCGCAAACAATGCCGTAGCAAATGGTATAACGCTTTTTTGTTCAGCGGGGAACAATGGGTTTATCGATGGAATAGTGCCCCCTGCCTGCGTGAGCAACTCCATGTCTGTAGGCGCAGTATATGATGCTGATATCGGTCAAAAAGTATATAGTATTTGTACCGATTCAACCACTGCGGCAGATCAGGTTACATGCTACTCCAACAGCGCCAACTACCTTGATATCCTAGCACCTAGTAATGATGCTTATACAACAGCAGTTGGTGGAGGATACTCCGGGACTTTTGGAGGAACTTCTGCTGCATCACCCTATGCGGCTGGTATTGCTGCATTGCTGCAAAGTTATGTGAAAAGTACAACGGGTTTTTATTATTCCCCAGCAGGACTAAAAGAGCGGCTGTTAGACGGTCAACTCATCACTGATCACAGGAACAGTATTACAAAGCCCAGAGTTAAATACATAGTTCTAAGATATGTAGGTTCTTCCGGATCTGATTCAGGAGATTGCACTGATCCTTCATTGCCATGCAGGACAATACAGTATGCCGTGAATCAGGCAGAAGATTATGAAACTGTTAGAATCGCTCAGGGTACATATAATGAAAACATTGCTATTACTTCTAATATAAGCGGACTATTAATTCATGGCGGATGGAGCAGTGATTTCAGCATAAGGGAAAACGATTCATCACTTACAGTAGTTGATGGAGATATAACAGGTGACGGGATTGGAGATGGAAAGGTGTTTGATATTGTTGCAGATGGAGTTGATATAGACTTAACTATTGATGGCCTGACGATTAGAAATGGAAACACAAGTGTAGGAGGCGCGGGAGTAAGTGCATATACTACTAATGGAGGAGTCATTGCATTGGTTCTAAAAAATAACAAAATAACAGATAATAGTGCGGCTTATGGTGGAGGGGTTCGTATCTATTCTGAGTCAGATAATGCTTCAGCATTTACCCTGACAGATAACCTAATAATAGGAAATAATGCATCTGATAATGGTGGAGGAGTAGTTGCATCTGCTCCTTTTAACCCTGGACCTGTCACAGTAAATCTTACAAATAATATAATAGCTGACAACAGCGCTTCTGGCAATGGTGGTGGGATTGCTATTGCCGGTATTACGTTAAACCTTACAAACAACACAATAACGGGCAATACTGCCGTCGAGGGTGGGGGAGTTCACGTATTCTCTTACAGTGGCGTGACTTCAATGGCAGATATATTAAATACGATTATATGGGGAAATACTGCGACTGGGAGTGGCGATGATATTTATCTTTATGCAAGCGGTGCAAGTACAACTGTAGTGAATGCGTCATATTCTAATATAGGGAATGTCGTCAACGGGCCTTCTAATCCCGGAACCTATAATGACCTTGGCAATAATCTTAATACAGATCCTCTATTTGTAGACTTATCAAATGGAAATTATCATCTCTCTGCGCTATCGCCTCTGATTGATGCTGGCACAAACTCTGATGCACCTCAAACTGATATTGACGGAAATATAAGGCCTTTTGATGGGGATGGGAACAGTACGGCAACTTCAGATGTAGGAGCTGACGAATATATACCAATATTACTTATTTCAGGAGAGCCTGAAGAAGGTTCTGTCGCTCCGGGGGAGTGGGTGTACTACAGGATTAGTTCCTCTGATACAGACACGAAGCTTGAAGTTACATTAACGAACCTTTCTAATGATGTTGACCTGTATGTAAGGGCGGGAGTCATCCCTACATTGAACGAGTATGACTGCAGACCATACTACACTGGAACAAGTGAAGAGACTTGTACATTAACAAATATTGGAGCTCAAACATGGTATATAGGAATTCGTGGATATGAAGCCGGCAGTTACACAATTACAGCCGAGTTATCAGTTATTCAACATGTTCTTTTCTATGAAGGATTCGATGATCCGCTTACACCATCCGGCTGGACTATAATTGACAATGCCGGAACATCAGCTCAGTGGCGGTTTGATGACCCGGCAAATCGAGGCAATCGTACTGGAGGTTTTGGCGGTTTTGCAATCGCTGATAATGATTTCCATTATTTTGACTTTATGGATACAGAATTACTTACGCCCATTATTGATATGTCAGGTTCAGGTACCGTGTTCCTGCAATTTAAAACTGATTTTTATGAAGAATGTTGTTATAGCAACGAAATAGCTGAAATAGATATCAGTATAAATGGAGCAGGAGGACCCTGGGCAAATGTCTGGAAGAAGACAAGCGACTACAGGGGGCCTAAAACTGAAGTAGTTGATATTACTGCTATTGCTGCCAGTCAGTCCAATGTAATGATTCGATTTCATTATTATAATGATGATGACGGTTACTGGTGGCAGATGGATGATGTGATCGTGGCCGAAGGCGCTTGCATAGTAAATATCTATTTCAGGGATTCTGATGGAGATGGATATGGAGACCCGAACGTAGCAATACAGGCCTGCGTTCAGCCAGATGGCTATTTGACAAATAATTATGACTGCGATGATACGAACGAAGCCATTAACCCTTATGCTACTGAAATATGCGATGAGACAGATAATAATTGTGATGGCCAAGTTGATGAACATACTTGTATTGGCGATATATACGTAGAACCCAACGATATTTGCAACAATAACGCTCCCTGCTTCGCCACTATCCAGGAAGGAATTATTGCAGCAGGAGACGGCACGACAATCAAAGTAGCACAGGGCACATACCATGAGAATTTATTAATAACGTCATCCATTGACGGCTTATTGATCCAGGGAGGATGGAGCAGTGATTTCAGCACCAGGGCAGAAGAGCCCTCACTTACGGTAGTAGATGGTGATACAACAGGTGACGGAATTGGTGATGGAGACGTCATTTATATTATGGAAGATGCTGGTTATGGTTACAATAACAGTTTTTACATAGACATGGATATAGAAAACTTTACGATTACGAATGGTAACAACGGAATTTTCTTTTGGTCATTTTCCGGGAATACAGGTGCGATCACATTAAACCTGATTGGCAATATGATAACAGAAAATAGTAATAGGGGTATTGATGTTCTCATTAATCATTGGACCTCGGGAACTTTGATGACATTGAACCTGAATGTGAACGGCAATGAAATAGCAGGGAATCATAATGGAGGGATTATTGCAACAGCTGGCCGTGTAAGCAGTATTAATTTAGAACTTAGCAATAATACGATCTCAGGAAACTCAGGCAGCGGAATAAGTTTAGGTGCTTTTAGTAATTTAACCGCGATTCTAACAAACAACCTAATAACAGGGAATGGTGCTGGCGTTACTGCATTCTCAGACGAGAGCGGAGGGACGAATTTATCTTTAATAAACAATACAATAACAGATAATGGTGTGGGAGTATCTGCATCTTCACACGACTATGGAAATACAACAGTAGATATCATAAATACTATTGTCTCTGGGAATCAGGCGACGGGCAGTGACAATGACGTTAATCTTTGGGAGAATCATGGTTATGGACCTGCAACAACGACAGTGAATGTGTCCCATTCTAATATAGGGAATGTCGTAAACGGGCCTTCTGATCCCGGTACTTATAATGACCTTGGAAACAATATGAATGCAGACCCTCTTTTTGTTGTTCCCGGGGAATGGGATGATAACGGTACTCCCGCTGATCTTTCTGATGACATCTGGATAGAAGGAGATTACCATCTGCAGTCAGGTTCACCATGCATAGATAATGGTACCGATGCAGGGGCCCCTGATGATGATTTTGAAGGGGATGCAAGACCTCAAGGAATTGGTTATGACATTGGAGCTGATGAGTATATAATTAGCTTTGAAAATGGACTGCCTGTGGACTGGAGCGTTATAGATAATGCAGGAACAGGGGCTGTGTGGCGTTTTGATGATCCCGAGAATCGTTCAAACATGACAGGAGGCACTGGCAAGTTTGCAATTGCTGACAGTGATTTTTATGGAACAGGTATAAGCATGGATACCGAACTGCTTTCGTCAGTTATAGATATGTCAAATTTCAGTACCGTAACACTAGAGTTTAAATCTGATTTCCATGCATATAGTGGGAATGAAATTGCAGACGTAGATGTAAGTGTAAATGGGACAGGGGGGCCCTGGACAAATGTCTGGAAGAAGACAAGCGACTACAGGGGGCCCAAAACTGAAGCAGTTGATATTACGGCCATTGCTGCCGGTCAGTCCAGCGTAATAGCCCGTTTCCACTACTATAATGCAAACTATGATTGGTTTTGGGAGATAGATGATGTGGTCTTTACGGGAATTCCTTGTAACATTGCTTATTACAGAGACTTTGATGAAGACGGATATGGAGACCCCAACAACTCTAATCTATCATGCACTCAACTGGCTGGCTATGTATTAAACAGTCAGGATTGTGACGACACGAACGGTGCCATAAATCCTGATACACTGTGGTATCCTGATGCAGATGGAGACGGTTTTGGAAATGCTTCAGTAGCAGTACCGCAATGTAATCAGCCAACTGGAGCTCCAGATTATGTCTTAGACAATACTGACTGCGACGATAATGATCTAAATGTCTATCCTGGAGGTCCTCCCGTGAGAGCAGTCAAGTCAGGGACAACTCCTGCATATCATCTGACATTGCAGAATGCATATGATGACCCAAATACAGGGGATGAGCATACCATCCAGATTAAGGCCGTTACATTGAATGAGATATTTGATAGTAACCGCGACATATCAATCACCTTTATCGGGGGATATGACTGCAGCTATTCAGACATTGACGGGGTAACAACAATTGACGGGAATATGACTGTGACGAACGGAACAATCATACTACAGGAAGGGGTTTTAGAAGTGAAGTAGGAAAGTAACTCTTTAAAGTGAGGAAAGAGTGGTTAAATGATTTCCTTTAGTGTGTCACATATTTCTATGACTTTTCTTTTATCCATATGACTGAAAAGCGGCAACGCGAGCCCTTCATTCGCTGCCCTTTCAGCTACAGGTAATTTCCCGATGAATTTTTTTCTATATTTGCTGTAGGCTTTTTGCAAATGCAATGCAGGATAAAAATACTTCTTGGTCTGGATGTCGTGCTTTTTTAAGTAACTGTACACATCATCTCGTGAAACTCGTGCCTTATCGGGATCGACAAAAATGACCATGTAATTCCCGGTGGACTCACAATATTCAGGAATCGTCTGGAACGACACCCCTTTGAGTTTGTTCAGGTGTTTTTTGTATAAGGCAATGAGGTTTATACGGTTTTTGATGAGGGATTTCCTTTTTGCAAAATTCTTCATTCCTACAATCGAATGAAATTCACTTATCCGGGCACTCAATCCAATATAGTCCATGTCTTCGCCGTCCTGACTCTTCCCGTAATCTCTCATTTGTCTGATTTTCCCCGCAAGCTCATCATTGTTTGTTGTGACAAGACCACCTTCGATAGAGCTGATGACCTTTGTTGGACTCATGCTGAAAACTTCAACATCCCCAAACCCTCCCGATGATTTGCCCCTGTATTTTCCTCCGAGGCCCTGTGCCGAATCAAAGATTAATTTAAGATTATACTTTGATGCAAGTTTTTTAAGCTCATTAATCCTGGGTGCTACGCCGAAAATATACACAGGCATTATCGCAGATGTGCGCTCAGTAATTAACGGCTCTATTTTATTGACATCAATATTGTATGTTCCTTTTTCAGAGTCGCAAAAGACGGGCGTTACATTATTCCAGATCAGTGAATGAGCAGTTGCTGCAAACGTAAAAGACGGCACTATTACTTCGCCTTTTAACCCCAGCGCTTTTACAGCAAGAATGAGGCCTGATGTACAGCTCGACACTGCGATTACATTTCTCACATCTAAAGCCTTTTTTACTTTATTTTCAAATAGGCTTGTATATTTAGCTACAGTTACCTGGCCTGATGACCAGACTTCGCGGAATTCTTTTTCAACATCATTAAAGTCAATAAGCGTAGGTCGTATAATCGGTATCATTTTCGTTCCTCTACATGTTTATTGTGATTTTACAAATTATCTTTTGTCATTTGATTCATCTCTGCTACCTTTTGTTTAATTTCCTTTATGAATTCATGATCCTGGGCCGGCCATATTTTACCCCCTGTAAGCGCCCAAATGGTCTGAAGAAGAATAGTAAAATCAAAAAAAAATGAACTTTTGTGAACATGTTCCATTGCAAGTTTGATCTTTGCGGGTATAAAGATTGCTTCGTAAGCTTTATCGGGGTCATTGGCATCTGAAAGTAACTCTTCCTCATTTCTAAGATGCAATGTCGCATTGCTCGTGATGCCCGGCCGGACTTCCAATATCCTCTTCATCTCTGGGCTGTAATTATTGACAATCTCCGGGACATCGGGCCTGGGGCCGATAAAACTCATATCTCCTTTAAGAACATTCCATAACTGCGGTAGTTCATCCAGCTTTGTCTTGCGCAAGAACCTCCCGATTCCTGTAATGCGTGGATCATCTCCTGCTGTGACTGAAGTTCCGATCTTATCAGCTTTTTCCACCATTGTGCGGAATTTAAATAAACGGAATATTCGACCATTGAGACCTACTCTGTCTTGCGAATAAATGATTTGGCCCGGAGAAGACATTTTAACGA
>CAMYJJ010000090.1 GCA_947258735.1 Thermodesulfovibrionia bacterium
CAATTCATAAAGGCAATCCTGGAAAACCTGTTGTAGTTTTTATTCACGGGCTGGCCATGGATAAGAACTTCTGGCTTGATCCGCTTGAGACAAAGGCATTTGCTAAAAATGTCCCTCTGAAATACCTTGCAGCACGAAAACCACGCTTCTTACATTCAACAAATAAAATTACTATCGGCACGGTCCCTGGCAGGATTACCAGCCTGTGGGGTGCAGTTATCAACGAAGGGTTCAGTACGGTCTGCTGGAGCCAGACAAGACCTGTCGGACCGATCAGTGTCGCTGTCAAAGAACTAAACAATATTGTGTTGAGAGTCAGAAAAACGTTTCCTTCCAGACCGATCGCCTTTGTCTGCCACAGCCGCGGGGGCCTGGTTGCAAGGAAGTTTATGGAATCAGGACCAAAAAGGATAAAAGCGCTTATCACCATAGCCTCTCCACATGGGGGCAGTTCACTCTCAAAAATCGGCAAATATATCGATCCACTCACAAAACCTCTTAAGCCTCTCATTCCAAAGAATACGCATCTTACTGTTTCAAAGATCATCAAAAACCTGCGGGAACTGGTTGACGGCAGGGCTCTGAAGGAACTGATGCCTGAATCAGCCTTTATAAGGAACCTCAAGGACGCACCGGTAAAGGGCATCCACTATGTATCTTTTGGCGGCAGGAAAACCGCGCTGTTGAATATTTATAAATGGGAAAAGGTGGATGATATTGTACAGGTCAGATCAATATTAACAATTCCGGATTCACTATTTAATATTATACCTGCCTCATCACGGCCGCTGGAATTAACACCGGGCAAAGGGGACTTTATGGTAACTGCGGACAGCTCTGTCCTTCCCTGGACAACAGAGCACTATAATGTTCAGGCAAACCATTTCACCATTGCATGGAATAAAAAAGTTATAGAAAAAACACTTGAGGTTCTACGGAAGGTATGACAGTATATCGAGTTCCAATCTCACTCTCGAAGACGCTGTCATTCCCACGAACAGACTGTGTCATAATTGTCATCCTGAACTTGTTTCAGGATCTCATGATTTGCAACATGCTAATAAGACGAGATTCTGAAATGAATTCAGAATGACATTAGGCACGTTTTACATATTGTGACACAGTCTGGAAGGCGGGAATCCAGAATTATGAATTAAATAATCTAGATTCCGCATCAAGTGCGGAATGACAACAAAAGCCGATGCAGCTTTAGTCTAAACTCAATACTACCCATAATACAACTTCATCTCTTCCCTGCCGATGATCCTGCCCTTTGTCCTTTTTTTGTGAAAAACACAGTTATTTTCCTGATCAACCTCGAGCCAGTCACACGGGAAGGTCGGTTCAGTATCCGTAGAATCAATCACACACATGTCCTTCCATTTTCTCTTTCCATTCCCCTCAAAATATGGTACCAGGCCTTTCTGCTGCCAGAACAGGATCAGCGTTTCCATCTCATCAGGGTTCATGGTCCCGTCACGGAAGAGATGCATATCATGCCAGAAATTCTCACCAAACTTGGCCTGGTGATGGTTACGAAAGAGATCAAAGCCCCCGGGATAGCAGAGGTCGATCTGCTTGATCGGGATGATTAGATTTATATGTTCAAGTTTTATGGCCATTTTCTATGTAACCTGCATGTTTATATAGTAATGAGAGTCGCTGTATGAACTTGGTTTGTTTATAATCCTGTCATTCCAGCAGCCTGCCGGCAGGCAGGTCCGGCATGACAACCTAATGAATTTTATACTCAAACACTAATAATAGGAAGATTGCAAAAAAACAAAGGGACAGAGAAACCCTGCCCCTTTTCCATGTATTCTTTCATTGATTAATATCTGTAATGCTCCGGCTTGTACGGTCCATCAACAGGCACTCCAATGTAGTCCGCCTGTTCCTGTGTCAGTCTTGTCAGCTTTACACCGATTTTCTCGAGGTGGAGTCTTGCGACTTCCTCATCAAGCTTCTTGGAAAGCCGGTAGACCTTCTTTTCATACACATCCTTGTTTTCCCAGAGGTCGATCTGGGCAAGTGTCTGGTTGGTAAAGCTGTTGGACATGACAAATGAAGGATGTCCGGTTGCACAGCCAAGGTTTACCAGTCTTCCTTCAGCAAGGAGAAATATTGAATGTCCTTCAGGGAAAACATATTTATCGACCTGGGGCTTAATCTCAACCTGCTTAATCCCCGGGTACGCATTAAGTTTGTCAACCTGTATCTCATTATCAAAATGTCCGATGTTGCAGACAATCGCCTGGTCTTTCATCTTTGCCATGTGTTCAATCTTTATAATGTCTTTGTTTCCGGTTGTAGTAACATAAAGATCGCCTTCTCCAAGCGTGTCTTCGATCGGCGCAACTTCATACCCTTCCATCGCTGCCTGCAGTGCACATATGGGATCGATTTCAGTGACGATAACTCTTGAACCATACTCCTTCAGTGACTGGGCACATCCTTTACCGACATCTCCATACCCGCATACAACAGAGACTTTTCCGGCAAGCATGACATCTGTAGCTCTTTTGATGCCATCGGCAAGAGACTCTCTGCAGCCATAGAGGTTATCAAATTTGGATTTTGTAACAGAGTCATTCACATTGATCGCGGGTATAAGCAGCGTCCCGTTATTCATCATTTCATACAGTCTGTGAACCCCGGTAGTTGTTTCTTCACTTACGCCTTTCCATTCCGGAACAACCTTATGCCACCTCTGATTATCTTCAGCAAGGAGCTTCTTCAGCAATGCATTGATTATTTTCAATTCATTATTATCAGTCGGTTCATCAAGAATAGAGGCATTATTTTCAGCTTCATACCCCCTGTGTATAAAAAGGGTAGCATCACCGCCATCGTCAACTATCAACTGGGGGCCTTTGCCTCCCGGGAACGTCAATGCTTCATTCGTACACCACCAGTATTCCTCGAGTGTTTCACCCTTCCATGCAAACACCGGCACACCTGCTGCCGCAATAGCTGCTGCCGCATGGTCCTGGGTTGAAAAAATATTGCAGCTCGCCCACCTCACATCAGCGCCAAGAGCAACGAGGGTTTCGATCAGAACAGCTGTCTGAATGGTCATATGCAATGAACCGGACACCCTGACTCCCGTTAAGGGCTTATCTGCAGCATGCTTTGCCCTCACTGACATCAGGCCGGGCATTTCCTTCTCGGCAATCTCTATTTCCTTCCTGCCCCATTCCGCGAGGCTGATATCAGCAACTTTAAAGTCATTTGTTTTCTTCTCATCTATTGTTGTAGCCATTGGTACTCCTCCTTTATTTAATATCAAAAAAACGATTATTTCCCATGTTAATTCCTGACCGGCACATGCACAACCATAAATTATGTCCTCTGGAACTTATGGTCCTGTATTGTTTGGAGAAATTATCGTAGAAAACGGTCAATAAAAATAACTGGCGAGCAGGACAGTTGTTCCCGCTCGCCTTTCCTGTCATTATCCAGTGATTATCAAATTATTTTGCATCATTCTTGAGTGTTTCTGCCATATCTGTTTTTTCCCAGGGAAATCCCATGTCTTCTCTGCCGAAGTGACCATATGAAGCAGTGGGTTCGTATATGGGCCGCAACAGATCCAGCATGGTAATCAGCCCTCTCGGCCTTAAATCAAAGTGTTTACGAATAAGCTCTATAATCCTGGAATCCTCGATCTTGCCTGTACCGAATGTCTCAATATCTATAGAGGTCGGTTCAGCAACGCCGATAGCATAGGAAACCTGGATCTCACAGCGGTCTGCAAGTCCTGCAGCAACAATGTTCTTTGCAACATAGCGGGTAGCATAGGCAGCAGAGCGGTCTACTTTTGATGGGTCCTTACCTGAGAATGCACCTCCGCCATGATGGGCAGCTCCCCCATACGTGTCTACAATTATTTTCCGGCCAGTAACACCACAGTCACCGACAGGGCCGCCAATAACAAAGCGTCCCGTTGGATTAATGTGATATTTGGTGTCGTTGTTTATCCATTCCTTCGGTAATACAGGCATGATAATATCATCCATTACAGCTTCCTGCAGGGCTTTGTACTCTATGTCAGGTGAATGCTGGGTAGAAAGCACAACCGCTTCAATACCAACCGGCTTGCCGTCTTCATAGCGGAACGTTACCTGGCTCTTTGCATCAGGACGGAGCCATGGCAGTGTGCCGTTTTTACGGACTTCTGCCTGGCGCTGCATAAGACGGTGAGCATATGTTATCGGTGCAGGCATAAGCACGTCAGTCTCATTTGTTGCGTATCCGAACATGATACCCTGGTCTCCTGCTCCCTGTTCATGGTCGGCTGATTCATCAACACCCATGGCTATATCTGCCGATTGTTTATCAATGGAGGTAAGCACTGCACATGATTCCCAGTCAAATCCCATGTCTGAATGGTTATACCCTATCTCTCTTACTTTATTACGAACAATCTCATGCATATCAATCCATGCAGTGGTAGTTATTTCTCCGGATATTAATACCATCCCTGTATTAACAAGAGTTTCGCAGGCTACACGGGATGCCGTGTCCTGCTTAAAGATTGCATCAAGGATTGAATCTGAGATCTGATCAGCCACTTTATCAGGATGTCCCTCTGATACAGACTCAGATGTAAATACGTGATTCCTTTTGATCATAGACTTACCTCCATTAAATTTCAAAAAAGTCTTATATTATAATATTTTTTTATACTTTGTTGCAATATTATTTACAATTTGTTTTATTCTGGTTATATCTCATTTCAAACAGGTCCCATTCATGGTATAGTAAAAATTCAATCTTATTTATCAGGACGTTATCGTGCTAAACAGTATTGTCATCAAAGGCGCCAGGGTACACAATCTAAAAAATATTAATCTTGAGATTCCCCGCAACAGCCTCGTGGTTATTACAGGACCGTCCGGATCGGGCAAGTCATCACTTGCATTTGATACCATCTTTGCAGAAGGCCAGAGACGCTATATGGAAAGCCTGTCAGCATATGCAAGACAGTTTCTACATCAGATGCAAAAGCCTGATGTGGACTCTATTGAAGGCCTCTCCCCTTCGATTGCCATAGAACAGAAGACCAACGTGAAAAGCCTGCGCTCCACAGTCGGGACGATTACCGAAATATATGATTATTTAAGGGTCGCATACACAAGAATAGGTGACATGGCCTGCTACAGATGCGGCAGTCCTGTAGCAACCCAGAATGCCCAGCAGATCATTGAATCCCTTTCCGCCCTTCCTGAAGGGACCCGTATCCAGGTTCTTTCACCAATAGTGATGGGGAGGAAAGGAGAATATAAAAAAGAGCTCTCTGAAGCGAGAAAAAATGGTTTTATAAGGGCCAGGATAGACGGAGAGATTGTAGACATAACAAAAGAAGTAAAACTGAACAGATATAAAAGACATAATCTGGATATCGTGATTGACAGGCTTATCATCAAACCCGGGATTGATAAACATATTTCAAGGGCCATCGCACATGCAACTGATGTTACAGATTCGATTATTGTACATATTATTGAGGAAGACCAGGACCTGTTTTTCAGTACAAAACTTGCCTGCCCGAAATGCAGCATCAATTATCCTGAGATAAGCCCGAGGGTATTCTCATTTAACAGTCCGTTCGGCGCCTGTCCCACATGCAGGGGTCTGGGCATAAACAGGGCAGACGAAGAGTTGGATAATCAAGACAAGGCTGATACATGTCCGGACTGTAACGGATACAGGCTCCGTAAAGAGGCCCTGTCTGTAAAAATCAATGGCCTGAATATCACCGAACTTTCGATGCTCCCGATCAAAGAGATAATCCTCTTTCTGAAAAACCTGAAGCTTTCAAAAACAGATCAGATGATCGCCTCAAAAGTCATGAAAGAGACACAGGAAAGGCTCCATTTCCTTAATAAGGTAGGACTTGGCTACCTTACTCTTGACAGGACCGCAGTTTCCTTATCAAGCGGTGAGGAGCAGAGGATCAAACTTGCTACCCAGGTAGGGTCTTCCCTGTCCGGGGTCCTTTATATATTTGATGAGCCCAGCATCGGACTGCATCCAAGGGACTGTGACAAACTGCTCGACAGTCTTTGTGAACTGAGGGAAATGGAGAACACCGTAATAGTTGTTGAACATGACGAGGAAACAATGAAAAGGGCTGACCATATCATTGATATGGGGCCCGCTGCCGGTACGCATGGCGGCCAGATAGTTTCAGAAGGAAGCTATGACCATGTGTTCAATGATTCAAACTCTCTGACAGGATCTTATTTACGTGGGCTATTATCAATCCCTGTCCCTGTGCAGAGAAGGAAACCAAAAGATGTTATTACAATCAGGGGAGCAAGAGAATTCAGCCTTAAAAACCTTAAGGTGAAGATTCCGCTTGGCGTATTCACCTGTGTTACCGGTGTTTCCGGTTCCTGTAAAAGCACCCTCATAATAGAAATTCTTTATAAGGCCCTTGCACAAAAACTCTATTCATCAAAAGAAACTCCCGGAGAGTTTGACAACATAAAAGGGATCGAAAAAATTGACAAGGTCATTGATATTGACCAGTCACCCCTTGGCAGGACCCCCCGTTCCAATCCCGCAACCTACACCGGCATCTTTTCACTCGTGAGAACCCTCTTCTCCATGGTGCCTGACTCAAGGGTCAGGGGGTATAAGCCGGGCAGGTTCAGCTTTAATGTACAGGGAGGAAGGTGCGAGGAGTGCAAAGGTGATGGACTGGTGAAAATGTCAATGCATTTCCTGCCTGATCTATATATTCCATGCGATACATGCAAAGGGACCCGGTACAACAGGGAGACCCTTGAAATCCGGTATAAAGGGAAAAATATATCTGATGTCTTAAACATGACCGTGTCCCAGGCAATTGAGTTTTTTGAAGCAGTTCCCCAGCTAAAAAGAAAACTCACCACCCTTGAGAGAGTGGGCCTTGGCTATATACATCTCGGTCAGTCAGCAACAACCCTGTCAGGAGGAGAGGCCCAGAGGGCCAAACTGTCCCGGGAGCTGAGCAAAAAAGCTACCGGCAATACTCTCTTTATTCTTGATGAACCAACAACAGGGCTGCATTTTATTGATATACAGAAACTCCTTGAGGTGCTTGGAGCCCTTGTGGACGCCGGCAACACCGTCATTGTGATCGAGCATAACCTTGATATCATCAAGAGTGCAGATTATATCATTGACCTCGGCCCGGAAAGCGGTGATGACGGAGGAGAGGTGGTAGCATCGGGCACACCTGAGGAGATATCTGCCAATCCGAAATCTCATACAGGGAGATTTCTGAAAGAAAAACTTAAGTCAGTAGCTAGTAGTCAGTAGACAGGAGACAGGATGCAGGAGAGTATAGATATGAACTTAGGAACAAAGAACAAAGAACAAAGATTTGAAAACAAAAAAAACAATTCTGCATCCCGATTTTTTTTAGTCTTTGCTCTTTGCTCTTTATTCTTAGTTCTTTTTTTATCCTCTTGTACCAACTCTTCACAGATGTACAAAGAGAGCAGGGTTTTAATGGATACATACTGCTCGATAACAGTGGTATCTTCATCAAGGGAAAAGGCTGAAGAGGCGATCGAGGCCGGGTTTGCCGAGATCAAGAAACTCGGAACACTTATTAATTATTATTCCGACACAAGCGAGCTAAGTGAGATCAACAGGTCTGCAGGTATGAAACCGGTCAGGGTAAGCAAAGAAACACTGGAACTCATTAATATTGCTGTTCATACATCAGAAATTACAAACGGGGCTTTTGATCCATCGATTGCCCCTGTCATAAAGATCTGGGACTTTTCCAGACAGAATAAGCAGCCTTCTGTACCAGAAGGTAATTCAATAACTAATGCAAAGAAACTGGTAGATTTTGAAAAGATTCAGATCAATGACATTGCATCAGAAGTATATCTGGAAAAAAAGGGGATGGAGATCGACCTTGGAGGGATTGCAAAAGGATATGCGGCTGACAAGGCAGTTGATGCAATTAAAATAAAAGGTATTACATCAGCCCTTGTTGCAATAGCAGGAGATATCAGGGGATTTGGGCTAAGCACTTCAGGCAAGGCCTGGAACGTAGGCATACAGGACCCGCGGCCTGAAACTGAATCAGAAAAACCATGGGAGGACATTATAGCAAGTCTGCGTCTTGAGGATCGTGCAATCTCAACGTCTGGGGATTACCAGAGGTTCTTTTTCCAGAATGGTAAACGCTACCACCATATCCTTGATCCGGAAACCGGGTATCCTGCTGATACAGACCTGATCAGCGCCACGGTTATCGCTCCTGATGGGTATGTTGCTGACGGCCTGTCAACAGCTGTGTTTGTTCTCGGTGCTGAAAAAGGCCTGGCCCTTATTAATAAATTGGGGCTTGATGCAGTGTTAGTTGATGCAAACAGGAAAATTCAGGTCACAGAGAATATAAAGAAGAACATTGACCTGCTTGATAAACGGTATGTAATGCAATAATCGTGATAGATCGGCTGTAGGGGCAATTCATGAATTGCCCCTACATGGCATGTAATCGTTCGGTTGCAGGCACGTTACAACGTGCCCCTACGGTTCATCGCACATTTTTCGGATTGTCTCTGTCAATATCCCATTGCATGGGATTATTCTGAATATATTCTCTGGTTTTGAATAATTCTTTTTCATTTCTGATCACGCGTTCATAATAATTACGTTGCCAGACAGGCATACCGGGATGGTTGCGCATTAGATTGATTTATTTCGACGAATTCATTTTGAACCAACCAATCATTTTCGGCAATAACATGATTCGTCGCTGTTTCCGGTATTCCAAGGCATGTTCGTGTCGTAGGGGCAATTATTGCATGCACATGATTCGGCATAATAATGGAACAATCTAATTCAGTATTAATAAAACGATCAGAAATTTTATTTATGAATTTATCAACAACCATCCCATATTCATTCAATTGCATTTCGCCATCGACAATATCACCAAACAGGCATTCCCTGTTCCATGAACAAATCGTCACAAAATACACCCCCGGCTGGGAATAATCATACCCCTTCAACCTGATGGAACGCCTGTGTTGTTTTTGAGAATTGTACTTCAATGCGACATGTCCCCTTAGACAATTTGATGCAAAATTATAGCACAATACGATTTATAGGGATGCAGCACGTAGGGGCAATTCATGAATTGCCCCTACAGATATTTTTCACATGCTTGCCCAAAAATCCTTCCCTTAGGTATACTTCAGGGTTAGAAATGTAGAATTTATCCAGGACATAATTGGTAATCGGAGGTCTTCATGCCCCTTTTCGGTGAGCTGTTTATCAGCGAATTGCTTAAAAAACCTGTTCTTGACCCAAAAGGGGATGAACTCGGAAGATTAAAAGACTTTGTTGTCATCAAAGGCGACCCCCTCCCCCGTGTGTCCGCTTTGATCCTCGAAGAGAAAAAGAAACGCTACGTCATTGAGTGGGAAAACGTAGGCATCTTCAATAAACGCATCATTTCCTCCAAGGTGTATGCCCCCAGAGTCGAACCGTATGAACCTTCTGATGAGATTCTGTTAATCGTCAGGGATGTTTTTGACAAACAGATCGTTGATGCTGACGGCGCTAAAGTTGTTCGCGTCAATGATGTGCAGCTTGAGGGTATCAATGATTATGCCTGTGTTAATGGAGTAGATGTAGGACTCCGGGGGATCCTGAGACGCCTGGGAATCGAGCGAAAAACGGATAAATTTTATCAGTTTCTGGGTAAGTCACTCCCTCAGAATATCATCCGCTGGGGATTCATACAACCGCTGGAACCGAGACTTTCAAAGATTACACTGCATGTCCCTCGCCAGATGATATCTGCGCTGCATCCCGCGGACATTGCAGACATCATCAGGGAATAGCATTTTTCAAGGGACTGGACCCTAATGTAGCTGCCGAGGCCCTTCCTGAGCTTGATCCGGATATTCAGAAGGCAATAATTGAAAATATAGATAAGGACTATGCTACTGATGTTGTTGAAAGAATGCCTCCTGATGAGGCTGCCGACCTGATAGCTGATCTTGAAACAGACAAGGCCCAGGAACTGCTTGAGTCAATCGAAGATGAAGAGGCCCAGGACATTCAGGAGCTGCTTGCCCATGAAGAAGACACTGCCGGCGGTCTCATGACAAACGAATTCATTGCTTATCCCCCTGAAATGCTTATACAGGAAGCAATGGAAAGGTTTAAAGTCGATGCACCGGATGTTGAGACCGTGTATTACATCTATATCGTGGAAGGCGAAAAATTAATGGGTGTTGCTTCATTAAAAGACCTCCTGCTCTCAGCCCCCAATATCCCTCTTTCGGATATCATGCAGACCAAGGTCAAATCAGTTTCCCCTGAAACTGACCAGCAGGCTGTTGCAGAGATAATTTCCAAATACAACATGCTCGCCATCCCGGTAGTTGATGAAGTTGAA
>CAMYJJ010000091.1 GCA_947258735.1 Thermodesulfovibrionia bacterium
TGTATTCCGAGTCCTTGTACCAGCTGATTAGTTGAGGAACCGTAAAGATCAGGTATATAAGCCGGTAGTCATGTGTATTCATCAGCAGGAAACAGCCGACATAGATCGCTGCTCCCATACGGAATGCATCGAGGTGCTGCCCCTGTCGATAGTGTGCCGGAGCGTTGTTAGACGTTCCGAACAGCAGTGAAGTGAGCAGAATCAATATGGCCATAACATAGGTGCTGAGCTGAAAAATATACTCGGTGCTGTCAGAGAGAGGAATTGCAAATACCCGCGGGTGTTTCAGGCCCATCCACCATACATTAATTCCGTGGGAACTGTTCACCAGTTTTGGTGTTGTGCTAAACACTTGCAGGAAATCATTGAGGCTGATCAGGCCGTACAGGATGAATAAACCGGTGCCAGCAAGGAACATGCTCCAGAACCGTCGCGGCTGCTCTCTGACAAGGTATATAAGACCGAATATCGGATAGAGCTTTAACACGGCTCCAAACAGCAGGATTGCAAGTGACGCAATGCTGGAGTGGTATCCGGCAGCGATTGCGGCTGCTACAATCGAAAACAGTATGAGTTCTATGTTCGACCTGTTGATGCCGAGCATCACGGCAGGAGACAGAAATGCAGCACACAGGACGAGATACGTCAGCAGGTCATACTGCCGTGAGAACCAGAAAATCCCCATACCTATAAAAAAAAGCAGAACAACAATTGTCCCGATTATATTCGTGTGGCTCTCATTGATGCCGAGATGAAAAAAGACATGCCAGATTCGTGGATAGTTGAGCTGATGTCCCGCAGGATTGGTGGGGTTCTCGATCAACGGATCATACCCCTTGGCATACGATTCTGATGCCCACGCAAATTGGCGTGAATCATGGAAGCCCGGAGGAGCTAGTGTTGTGTTCCACTGGCGTATCAGAGATTCTTTTTGAAAAAAGACGAAGGAGAAGATCGCTGCTGATAGAATGAAAATTATTAAGACAAAAAGTATTACCCGTGTTTTATGCATAAGTTCTTCGATAAGAAAAGAACACTGCGTGTATTAGATTTTTCCTCTGTAGTATATCGCTTTTTTATGTTATTGTAAATAATATCTTTTTTCCGCAACATTGAGCGAGTAGTCCCAAAATAAACTTTGTCGCAAAAAAAAAGAACCTTATATTAATGTCAATTGAAGAATGACTCAGAAAGAACAGAAGCTTGCTAGAATGTACAGCCTGAGGTTTCCTGAAGAGGAATTTGAGATACGGGAGAAACTCTGGAATATTCTTATTGAGGAATTCCTGCAGAAGTACATTAGCGATGGAGATACAGTCCTGGACTTGGGTGGCGGTTTGTGCTTGTTTATCAATAATGTCAGGTGCCGCAAGAAATATGTTGTGGACCTAAATCCGAATTTAAACAGGTATGCCGGTGAAGGCGTCATTGCGCTGCAGGAAAGTGCGGATAACGTCGCTTCTGTACCTGATGGAACTATTGATGTCGTGTTCGTAAGCAACTTTTTTGAACACCTCAAAGATATGGATGCCCTTGACGGGGTTCTCGTGGAAATTGCAAGGATGCTGAAGCCTGACGGGCTACTGCTGGTCATACAGCCTAATATCAAGTACGCGTACAGAGAGTACTGGGATGCTCCTGATCATTATTTGCCGATTAGCGATACCAGCCTAACAGAAATGTTGATGATAAATGATTTTCAAATCCAGTCATGTTATCCCAAATTTATGCCATGGTCGCCCAAGGAGAGCCGGCTAAGCAGCTTTACATTTTTGCTCAAGATATACCTCCGAATGCCCTTTCTCTGGAAGCTTTTCGGAAAGCAAATGTTTATCTTTGCCCGGAAATTACCGGCTTCAGTATGACAGGTTATCCCAATTCCATTACAGCCTGTTGTTGAGAGAACATTTTTAATGTTATTATTAAACCTATTACAAGTTTTAGTTGCTAACATGGTTGCAACTGTAACATCTTTTAGAGTTCAACTTTTTAATGAACAAAAAATCCAAAATATACTTAGCTGGTCACCGGGGAATGGTAGGGTCTTCTTTAATGAGACTGCTTCAATCCAGGGGATATAACAATATTATTACTCAAACTCATTCACAGTTGGACCTCATACGTCAAGCTGATGTTGAAAAATATTTTGAGCAGGAAAAACCAGAATATGTTTTCCTGGCTGCTTCAAAGGTTGGAGGTATTCTGGCAAATAATACATATAAGGCTGAGTTTATTTATCAAAACATTATGGTTGCAGCAAATGTTGTTGACGCGGCTTATAAATTTGGGGTTAAAAAACTCCTTAATCTCGGCTCTTCCTGTATCTACCCGAAACTCGCAGAACAGCCTATTAAGGAAGAATATCTTCTTTCGGGAAGCCTTGAACCTACAAACGAGGCGTATGCAGTCGCAAAAATATCCGCTCTAAAACTATGCAGGTACTATAATGAGCAGTATGGAACTAATTTTGTTTCTGTAATGCCTACTAATCTGTACGGTCCTAACGATAACTTTAACCTTGAGTCAGCACATGTATTGCCAGCCTTTATAAGAAAATTCCACCTCGCAAAGCTTTTGAGAAATGATGATTTTGAAGGGTTGAAAGTTGATATGAGTAAATACAGGATCGGGTTTAAGCTTGATGAAAAAATAAATTTTGAACAGACAGAGTCTGTCGTAAGTGCCCTTGGAGAACTTGGCATTAACAGGAATTCAGTAACACTTTGGGGAAGCGGTGAATCTTACAGGGAATTTTTACAGGTAGATGATCTGGCGGAAGCTCTTTTATATCTGATGCTGAACCTTGACTATAAAGATATTGGTGAAATTCTGAATATAGGCAGTGGGATCGACATAAAGATTAAAGATCTTGCTAAGATCATAAAAGAAACCATTGGCTTTGAGGGTGAAGTCAAGTTTGACAATACAAAACCAGATGGAACCCCTCGTAAGCTTCTTGATGTCAGTAGATTGAAAGGGTTAGGCTGTCAGGCGACGATTGGCCTTGAGGAAGGCATAAAAAAGACATATCAGTGGTACTGTAAACACTAATCTGATTGTGGCCATATCAGAGCAGAAGCACAAAGCAGACAGGAACTAAGTAGAGAGGAAACGTAAATAAAATGAAGCGAAAAGCATTGATTACCGGGGTTACGGGCCAGGATGGGTCATATTTGACCGAACTGCTTTTATCAAAAGGATATGAAGTCCACGGGCTTATAAGAAGGGCTAGTACATTTAACACAAAAAGAATCAGTCATCTTTTTGTTGATCCTCATATTGCCAGTGCGAGACTTTTTCTTCATTATGGGGACCTCTCTGATGCTGGCCAGTTGACTAATATTATCTATAACATTGAACCTCATGAAATATACCACCTTGGAGCACAGAGCCATGTAAGAGTCAGCTTTGATATGCCTGAGTATACAGGAGATATAACAGCTCTGGGAACTACAAGATTGCTTGAAGCTATAAGAAGAAGCGGCATTAAAACAAAATTTTACCAGGCTTCTTCATCCGAAATGTTTGGCGCTACCCCTCCGCCGCAGAATGAAGAAACGCCCTTTCATCCACGGAGCCCGTATGCTGCAGCGAAAGTTTACTCCTACTGGATGGCCGTCAATTACAGAGAAGGATACAATATGTTCACCTGTAACGGAATTCTTTTCAATCATGAATCTCCTCGCCGGGGAGAGACATTTGTGACAAAAAAGATAACCAGGGCTTTAGCTCGTATTGTCAGTGGCACGCAAAAAGTCCTTTACCTCGGCAATCTCGATGCTGCAAGAGACTGGGGATTTGCCCCTGAGTATGTTGAGTGTCAGTGGCGAATACTACAGCAGGATAAGCCTGATGACTACGTAATAGGCACAGGAGAAAGCCATACTGTACGGGAATTTGTAGAACTTGCATTCATCTGTTCCGGGGTGGAACTGGAATGGAAAGGTGATGGTCTTGGGCAAAGAGGAGTTGTAAGATCCATTGAGCAGGGATCTCAGGCCAGTAATACTCTTAAGACTGGAGATGAGGTCATCAGTATTGATTCCCGTTACTTTCGTCCTGCTGAAGTCGATCATTTACTCGCAGATTTCTCCAAAGCTGAAAAACTGCTTGGATGGAAGCCTAGAGTAACCTTCAAGGAGCTTGTGGAAATTATGGTAGATTCAGATATGGAAATTATTGGGATAGCATCATCAGGAAGAGGGAAGAGGATTTTAAAGGAAAAGAATATAGACTGGATAAATAAGGAGCCTGTAATCGAATATATTTAATCAACCTATTGTTAAGCACTCTCCAGAAGAACTGGCGATACACAGTCTAAAACAATTCTCGTGTAAACTCTGATAAAAAGTTTGTGAATAAAAATTCAAAAATATACGTAGCTGGCCATCGAGGATTGGTCGGAGCTGCGATCGTTCGTCTTTTGATGGCAAAGGGATATGAAAATGTCATTACTCGTACTCACGCTGACCTTGATCTGACTATCCAGCAGGAGGTTGAAAGTTTTTTTAGGAAGGAACAGCCCGAATACGTCTTCTTTGCGGCGGCTAAAGTAGGGGGGATACTTGCAAATATAAAGAAGCCGGCATCTTTTATCCATGACAACCTTTCTATTCAGAATAATGTCACTCATTCTGCCTATTTAACAGAAGTGAAGAAGTTAATCTATGTTTCAAGCTCCTGCTCGTATCCGAGGACGTGCCCTCAACCTATGAAGGAAGAGTATATTCTTGACGGCAAACCTGAACCGACGAACGAGTACTATGCTATTGCTAAAATTGCCGGAATGAAAATGGCAGAAGCCTATCATAAGGAGTATGGAGCAGAGTTTATTTCATTAATTTTCCCTAACCTGTATGGACCGGGAGATAATTTCGATTTGGACCATTCACATGTTATTCCTGCCCTGATTAGAAAGATTTATGAAGCAAAGGCGGGAAACATCCCTGACGTGGAGATTTGGGGAACAGGAAAGGCGAGGCGGGAGTTTCTATATGTTGATGATGTAGCAAATGCATGTCTCTTTTTTATAAAAAAAGGTGCAGGGGGAGAAATATTGAATGTTGGAAGTGGAAGTGACATTACCATAAAGGATCTTGCATGTCTGGTGAAAGAAATTACCGCCTATGGTGGGTCACTATCCTTCAATACAGACAAGCCCGACGGGATGCCGCAGAAGCTGCTTGATATATCGTGTGCACAAAAGTTCGGTTGGCAGCCGAAAGTTCCTTTAAGGGAGGGGATAAAAAAGACACTGGATTGGTATGTATCGGAGAGCACTGTAAGAGATTGATTTTGCAATGATAAAAATAGGCATAGGAAAAATTGAGATTGGTGCTGAGGAGAGAAGAGCCATAAAATCAGTACTGGATAGCGGCAGGATTTCTGAATGCAGGAAAGTCAGAGAGTTTTAGGTGGAATGGTCACGATTTGTATTACGTCCCCCGTAACCTACGCTGCTACGAGCAATGCTATTGTTCTTTCTGGCTTACATCCTGTTTATGTTGATATTGATCCGACAACCTTCACTTTGCAGGTTGACCAGATTGAAGACTTACTGAAAAAGAGCGGGAACCAGTACAGTATCATTCTTCCTGTACATTTAATGGGCTATATGAATGACATGAGTGCAATCAATGCATTAGCTGACAGGTATGGGCTGGTTACCTTTGAAGATGCTGCTCAGGCTCATGGATCAGTGCAGAATGGCAAACTGGCAGGATCTCACTCGTTGCTTGCTGATTTCTCATTCTACATAGCACACAATATTCAGGTTGGAGAAATGGGGGCAGTTGTAACCGATGATAGACAAATCGAAAAGTTACTGAGACAGATAAAGGCAAATGGAAGAATGTGTTCATGTCCAGTTTGTGTAAGGATGGAGGGAAAATGCCCTTATAGGAATAAATCATTTGACCCTCGATTCAGACATGAGTACATAGGCTATAATTTTAAAACCATGGAGTTTCAGGCTGCTATTGCAAGTTCGCAGCTAAAGAAAATACATTGGATTATTCGTAAGCGGCAGTCAAATGTAAAGTATCTGAATCGTACACTGGAGAAGTATGCTGATGTTTTGCAATTGCCTTTATATTCTGATGATGTGAGTTATCTTGCATATCCCATTATTACAAAAAAACCGCGAAAATACTCACGCCATAAGATTATGATAGAACTGGAACAAAGGTGCGACCACTTTTTGGGTGCATTCCATTACACCAGCCAGCATACAAACATATGAAACAGCAGTATGCCGCAAAACTTCCTAATGCAGACAAGGCGGGGAGACATGGATTTTATATTGGATGTCATCAGTATCTAAAAAAGAAAGACCTGGACTACATAGTTGAATCTTTTGAATATATTTTTAAAGGACACTAAATAACAGAAATGGCCAAATCTACACTTGTAATTCTCACCCTGAATGAGATTGAGGGCATTACTGCGCTTTTTGACAGGATTCCCTTTGATCAGGTTGACGAGTACTTCGTGGTTGACGGTGGCTCGACGGACGGGACAGTGGAGTTTTTCAGGGAAAAAGGAGTTAACATTATTCCCCAGAAATCAAAGGGTAGAGGAGAGGCTTTTAGGATTGCTGAAAAAGAGTCAATCGGAGATTATCTAGTATTCTTCAGTCCTGATGGAAACGAAGACCCTGCTGATATTCCCAGGTTGTTGAATCTCCTTGATGAAGGAAATGATTTGGCCATTGCCTCCAGGTTCCTGCCTGAATCAAGAAATGAAGAAGATGACCTTAAATTCCCTTGGCGTGCTTGGGCCAACAGGATTTTTACATTTATCTCTAACATGATCTGGAATAAAAAAAAGTATATTACTGACACTATTAATGGTTATCGTGCCTTCAGGAGAGATGCGTTCAGAAAGTTGAAAGTGGACGCCCCAGGATTTGCTATTGAATACCAGACATCAATACGGGCTATGAAGTTAGGGCTTAAAGTTGGTGAGATACCAACAATTGAAGGTCATCGTATCGGGGGGGAAAGCACTGCCAAATCAATCCCTACTGGTTTGTTATTTCTAAGGTTTTTATTAAGAGAAATGATGATTGGGAGGAATTTCTGAATGAATACAACGTGTATATTGCAAATTGTGATTTATGAGTGATAACACTGAAAAGCCATCCATAGCTATTTTTTTCCCTGTTTATAGAGATGAGGGAACGGTAGAGACCGTGGCGCTGAAATCACTCAAGGTTCTTTCTGAAGTAGCTTCAAAATACAAAGTTATCATCGTTGATGATGGGAGTCCTGATAAGTCCGGAGAAATAGCGGATAGACTTGCAGAGAAATATCCTGATATTATATCTGTTCATCACGATACAAACCGGGGGTATGGTGCAGCCCTTCAGACCGGATTTGAATATTCACTTGGTTATGAATGGATCTGTTTTACAGACGGAGATGACCAATATGATGTGAACGAGCTATATCATCTGTCCAAATTATTTCATCATTATGATCTGATTGTCACCTTTCGTTATACAAAAATATACGGTACCTTGCGAACATTTATTTCATATGTTTATAACGTAATAATAAGAATGCTGTTCAGATCCCACCTCAGGGATCATAACTGTGGTTTGAAAGTAATTCGTTCAGATGTTGTAAAGGATATGGAGATTATCTCAAACAGTGCATTTGTTGGTGCGGAAATTATCATTAATGCAATGGTGAAGGGCTATCCGATTGGGGAAGCAGGTATAAGGACCTATCCAAGGACATTTGGTGAGTCCAGTGTGATGTCAGCACGGCACATAACGAACAGTATCAAAGACATGTTTCGGGTATACAAAAAGATATTTAAACAAAAGTGACGGTGCTTCCTTTCCTTATTTGAATTCTTTTTCCTGAAAAAATTTATAAAATGGATGCTTGTGTTGATAAGAATTTCCTGGTATCCCTTGTTGTATCCATATGCATATTTTTCATAGGCTTCCAGGTCTCCTGTCCAATATGTGATGCGTCTGATTCTTGCGGGCCACTCACAGTTTATCCCTCTGAACTTTATGATAATGAAGCCCATTGTATCAACTTCCAGTGAACAAAAACTATTACATACAGTCTGTTCTATAGAATTATTAATATTAATTATGATAAACTTATAGCTGATCTACGATAAGAAATAATTTGAACTAAATGAGGTGTATTACTATGTTTTATAAATATATACTGCTTTTAAGTTTTTTTCTATATTTCCTCTATATTCCTTCGGCATTCGCATACATTGATCCGAATACAGGGGGGTTCTTCTTCCAGACCGTGGCTCCTTTTGTTTATGGGATATTAGGGGTAATTGTTGTTTTCTGGAAACGGATAGTAGGCTTTTTTAAAGGTCTGTTTGGAAGAAATAAAGATCAAAATTACCCTGAAAAGTGAATCATCCACTGCACCACGATTACCTCATTTCGGGATACGTGGGCAAATATAACATGCCATAACCGTTCTAACTTAATGAATATTTTAGGAATTTCGGCATTTTACCATGACAGTGCTGCCTGTCTAGTTCAAGATGGCAAAATAATATCCGCTGCACAGGAAGAGCGGTTTACAAGAAAGAAGCACGACTCGGCCTTTCCTGTGAACGCCGTAAAGTTTTGCCTGCAGGACAGTAACCTGTCCGTTAATGATCTGGACTATGTATCCTATTATGACAAACCGTTTTTAACGTTTGAGCGAATTCTCGAGACGTACCTGTCATATGCTCCTGTCGGGATCAAGTCTTTTATCAAGGCGCTACCTCTATGGATCAAGAAAAAGATCTGGATGAAAGAGGTCATCAAAAAAGAGCTAGGGTATAATGGGCAGATAGTCTTTCCCGAGCATCATGAATCTCATGCTGCATCAGCTTTTTTCCCGTCTCCTTTTCAGGAAGCCGCGTTTGTAACGATGGATGGAGTTGGTGAATGGACAACTGCAAGTTATGGTATTGGAAAAGATAACAACATCGATATTCTGGCTGAGATAAAGTTCCCGGACTCAATAGGATTGCTTTATTCAGCATTTACTTACTATACGGGCTTTAAGGTCAACTCCGGAGAGTACAAGGTTATGGGTCTTGCACCTTATGGAAAGCCTGTTTATAAAGATTTGATTCTGAAAGAACTTATAGACCTGAAAGAGGATGGTTCTTTCAAAATGAACATGGATTATTTCGACTACTGTCACGGGTTGACTATGACAAACAAAAAGTTTAATAAGCTCATGGGGGGACCGCCAAGGAAGCCGGAATCACAGCTGACTCAGAGAGAGATGGATCTTGCACGTTCTGTTCAGGATGTAACGGAAGAAGCTGTGCTCAGAATATGCAGACATATACGTGAGGAAACAGGACAGAAATATCTCTGCCTTGCAGGCGGCGTTGCCCTTAACTGTGTCGCAAACGGCAAACTTCTTCGTGAAGGCGTGTTTGAAGACATATGGATACAGCCTGCCGCCGGAGATGCAGGCGCGGCACTGGGTGCGGCTACTTTTGTATGGTACAAGTACCTCCAAAATGAAAGAAGCGCTAATAACGAAGATGACGTTCAGCAGGGCTCCTATCTTGGTCCGAGGTTTGAAAACGGTCAGATTAAAGAATACCTGGAAAAGAACGCCATCCCTTATGCCGAACTGAGCAGTGATGAAGTGCCCGAGAAAATTGCAGACCTGATTGCCGATGAAAAGGTTATAGGCTGGTTCCAGGGAAGAATGGAGTTCGGCCCCAGGGCCCTCGGAGGCAGATCCGTTATCGGAGACGCCAGGTCTTCCAAGATGCAGGAGACCATGAACCTCAAAATAAAATTCAGAGAAAGCTTTCGGCCCTTTGCACCGTCAGTGGTCAGAGAAAGAGTATCAGATTTATTTGATATAGACGGGAGCAGTCCTTATATGCTTCTCGTAGCTCCTGTTAAAGAAGAAATCCGGAGAAAGATGACAGAAGAAGAGGAGGGCCTTTTTGGAATCGACAAACTGCACATCATACGATCGAGTCTCCCCGCGATTACTCACGTAGACTATTCCGCCAGAATTCAGACCGTTGATGGCAAACACAATCCAATGTATTACAAAATGATAAAAAAACTTGATGAAAAGCATGGCTGTCCTGTTATTATTAATACCTCTTTTAATGTACGAGGTGAACCAATAGTATGCACTCCTGAAGATGCATTCAGGTGCTTCATGAGAACAAATATGGATTATCTGATAATGGAAAATATTCTTCTCGATAAAAAAGATCAGAATGCCCTGGAAGGTGATGTTGACTGGCAAAAAGAGTTTGAATTAGATTAAATAATTTAGACAGGATTAACGGGATAAAACATTTAAGAAAGACTTTGATTTGGACATGATAACAGGATGAGCATGATTTACTT
>CAMYJJ010000092.1 GCA_947258735.1 Thermodesulfovibrionia bacterium
ACAAAATGCTTTTCAATCCAAGGTACGGTTCCCTGGGAATGGTGATCTTCCCTTACTATTTCTTTTTCGAAATGTTGGGCCCCGTTATTGAAGTACTTGGCTATGTTGTTGTTCCCCTTTCATATATCTTTGGTATACTGAGCTTTCATTTTTTGATGCTCTTTCTTGCGCTTGCTATCTTCTATGGAATATTTCTGTCGACCATCGGTGTAATTTTGGGTGAGCTGACATACAGACGATATCCCCGGTGGAGGCATCTTTTTAAATTATTGCTCTACGGGGTGCTCGAAAATTTTGGTTACAGACAGATAAATTCTTTCTGGCGGTTCCAGGCAATACTGAACTACTTTTTTGGCAGAAGGAAATGGGAGCATGTTGAGGACAAGGGAATCAATGGCATGAACAATAATAACCATAAAAAAATAATTGACACGCATGGAACTTGAGGAGCTTGGCTCACTGGCAATAAAAAGAGGAGACTTTCAGGAGGCCCTGAATATTTACCGAAGGGCTCTGGAAAAGGAGAAGAGCGTCACCAATTATTCTGGCATTGGGAAGGCATTCTATAACCTTGAAGACTTCCCGGCAGCTCGATGGGCATTTTACAAGGTGCTGGAGCGGCAGCAGAAAAACAGAGAAGCAGTTGACTATATCAGTATCATCGAAAACAGAACAAAAAGGACAGATACGCCAAACAGGCAATCCCTGTTCAGAGTCTCCACGGATTACCTTGAAATCTACAAAGATGGCTGGAAGAAGTTTTTTTTGAAAGGTATAAATCTCGGCCTGGGACTTCCCGGCCATTTCCCGGGGGAGTACGCGGTTAAGAAGGGGACCTACCTGACGTGGTTTAAGCAGATGGCAGAGATTGGCATCAACGCGATCCGGATATACACCGTGCACCCGCCGTCTTTTTATGAGGCCTTATATGACTTTAATCAGTCAGATCAAAAAATATATCTGTTGCAGGGAATATGGTATGAACTCCCCCCCAAAAACAATTTTTATGATAAACGTTTTGACGAAAAAATAAAGGATGATTTAAAAAATGCAGTTGATGTGATTTATGGCAATGCTGACCTGCCTGATAAGCCGGGCTATGCTTCCGGCATATATGGAACAGATATTTCTCCTTATACACTGGCATTCATTTTTGGAAGGGAATGTGAGAGTACTGTTGTCAGGGAATTTAATGAACGCAGAGGCAGGGAACTCTCTGATTACGGAGGAGCATTTTTAAGTATGCGCAGGGGAACGCCCTTTGAGGTATGGGTGACGCGGACGTGTGATATTCTGCAACAGTATGAGCATGAACAATATGGATATTCTCATCCCCTCTCTGTTACGAACTGGCCCACACTGGACCCGCTTTACCACCCTTCTGAGACTGCCCAGGAAAGAGAATTTATGTTGCAGGGTATTGCTGTTGATGCGACCAGAGGATATGCCGGAATGCAGGAAGATACGGAATCATTGGATGTCGCAAAGATCAAGGTTGAGCAAGGAAGTGGATTTTTTGCCACATACCATCCGTATCCATACTATCCTGACTTTATGAACAATGATTACCTGGATGCTGATGAACCATATCGTGCATATCTCAAGGACCTTAAAAGACATCATGGCGACCAGCCCGTTCTTGCAGCGGAATTTGGGGTGCCGAGCAGCAGGGATATAGCGCACTGGCACAGGCAAGGGTGGCATCACGGCGGCCATAATGAGGAAAAACAGGGTGAAATTAATGGACGGATGATGAAGGCGATTTATGAGGCGGGCATGGCAGGAGGGATCGTCTTCAGCTGGTATGATGAGTGGTTTAAAAAAAACTGGATGTTCTTTTCCTATTACATACCGGGTGATCGAAAACCATTGTGGTTTAATCTGCAGGACCCGGAAGAAAATTATGGTCTGCTCAGCACCTACCCGGGCTATCCTGAAAAAAAGGTCTATCTTGCCGGCCGTGATGAAGACTGGAAAAATGCCGTTCATCTCTACAGGAAAAAAGACAGCTCAATAACACGGACATTCGGCGATGGGTTCGATGAATCACGGAAGTTCGAAAAACTGCTGGTCCAGCATGACGAAGGATTTATGTATATCCGCATTGACATGATGGGGGAGATTGATCTGTCAAAAGCAAACTATGTAATAGGTCTCGATACCTGTTGTTCGGAGTATGGAGAATTTAAGCTCCCGAACAACATGAAGCTCTCAGCCCCTGTCGGTTTAAAATTTCTCATCCAAATAACAGGTAAAGGTACGAGCAGAATACTGGTCTGCTCACACTATGACAAATATCTCAATGTCACGACTGACATGATAAAACCATTGAAATCAGAGCAGGGGGCATGGGTGCTTATGCAGAACAGAACGAATAACCGTCGAATAAGCAGAGATGAAAAACGGTTTTATCCATCCCGCACTTTTTCCATGAGTTCGCTCCGGTTCGGCAGCCTTGAAACAGGCAGGCCTGATTATAACTCCTGTGCAGATTTCTTTTTCAGCGGCAGCATGCTGGAACTTCGCATACCCTGGAGTCTGATCAATTTCACAGACCCGAGCTCAAAGACAGTGTTGTGGCAGGATAACAACGGTATGACGAGGAAAACTGATGGCATCCGGATTATGGCTTTTTCATATAAACCTGAAGCAGGGCAACTGTTTGCACAGGCTACCGGTTCCCATACGAATGTGACAGATCATCTGCCTGAGGTTCTCACTGCCGAAAACGTCATGACCTATACATGGAAGAACTGGAACGTTCCTTTGTATCACTCTTATAAAAAGGATAGTTACCATATTTATAAAAATGTCCTCTCAACAATTCCGGAACTGGTGTGAAATGATTATTTCGAGAAGATATTTCCTGAAACTCGGCGGCTTGCTGCTTGTATCGACACTTATACCGCTGGAGAAATCCGCTGCCTTTTCTGCACAGATTCCTGTGCTGGTCTACCATAATATTTCTCATAAGGCACGGGATTTAAACACGGTAACTCCATCAGCATTTGCCGCCCAGATGGAATGGCTGTTTTCCAACGGATACAGGACATTGCCCATCAACGGGTTGGAAAGGCATGTGGAAGATCATCATGCCAAATCTCTGATTATTACGTTTGATCTCGGGTATGCATCATTTATGGATTATGCATATCCATTGCTTTATGAATATAATCTGAAGGCGACACTTAATGTATTGGGGAAATATGTCGGAACGTATATTATGAAAAACAGGCCGATGTTAAGTTGGGATGAATATCGCCATATTGTCGGGCAGGGTATTGTTGAGCTTGGCTGCCATGAGCACAATATTCGCCCATCTTTACTGAATGGGGCATTGATTTCAGATAAGGAACGCACCAAAGACCTTCTGTCGTTCCAGGACCTTTTACAAAGCCAGACAGGCAAAAAAACAGAAATCCTGACATTGAGTTCTGCTAATATTACACCGAAGATGATGGACGTGGCCAGGAAAACCGGTTTCAAATATATCCTGACCTCAGATCCTCAGCCAGTACATCACGATCGTGATCTCTATGAGGTGCCAAGACGTATAATAAACCATACGATCGATCTTGACCGCTTCAGGCAGAGCATAAGGAAAGACATATGAGACAGGTAATGAAGATCATAGATTTTGCCTTTTGTGTTTTATTAGTTCTGGCGGGCTTTGCCTGTTTATTTACTCGTCTGTCCTTTGCCGCGGGTGACCTCATTATGGTCAGTGAAGCCAGAACAGATGATGATGCTGTATTGCCAGTCGAACAGGGAACATACGATGAGGCGATTGGAGAATACGAACGACTGATTGCTGCTTCGGATAATTCACGTGATAAAGCCTTCCTTCATAAAAAGTTAGGCGAGATGTATGTAAAAAAAGACGATATGGGGAAGGCCGCTGATGAATTTATGCGTGCGCTGTCGCTCTACAGGTATTTCTCAGAAGAAGACAGGGTACAGATGGCTGTCTACATATCGTGGGCAGACAGGCTTGATGAAGCTATCGGGGTCCTGAGGCAGGTGTTATCAGAAAATCCTGATAATAATATGGCCCGGACTAACCTTGCCCGGACGTTATCGTGGGCCGGAAAACTTGACGAAGCCCTGTCAGAAGCAGATTCAGCGATTCGCCAGTCCCCTGACAATAAAGATGCAATATTAATTAAGGCAAATGCACTTAACTGGAAAGGCCGGAAGAAGGAAGCAATTCCTCTTTATGAAAGCCTTCTATCTGAAAAAGAAAGTTTTGATGCCCGGGTTGGCTTAACCTATTCACTGCTTGCTATTGGAAATGTGGGTGATGCAAATAAGAGTTACCATCTGTTAACACCGCAGTATCCGTACCAGAAAAGAGAGTTCGGTAAATTAACGAGGCTCATCAACAAGCAGGCTCGACCGGGGTTTCGTACCGGATACAGCTATTACAATGATACAGATGATAATGAGTACCACCGGTATTCGCTGGACTATTTTTTTTATATGAACCGATGGAAAACTACGGTGGGCTACCGCTTCACTGATGCAGAAGACAGGACAAGGGATAATGATGCGCATGAGGTGACCATTAATGCCCATGCAAAATTATCAGATACAGTCGGGGCTGGTGGAGGGATAGGAATTGTCAGGATGAAAGACCCGGACCAGGATAATTTCTTTACATGGAACGTAAGAGCAGACAAGGACATTATGAAAGGGAGAGTCGGGGTCCATGCATCACGGCAGGGTCTGATTGATACCGCTGAACTCATAGAAAATGGAATCACGGTAACAACGCTCGGGGCCTCTCTTACACGAAATCTCACAGAGGCATTTTCACTGTATGGCAGTTACAATTACAAGGATTTTTCGGATAGCAACAGTGCACATGATTTTCAGTTTATTCCCCGGCACAGATTAATAAGAAATAATCCGGCGGTTACCGTTGGTTATAAATTCAGATATCTTGATTATGAAAGACAGAGCGGCAATGGATATTTTGACCCGGATGATTTCTATTCACACCAGATCTTTGCATCAGTATATTATGAAAATGATAAGATGTATATGCACGCTGAACCATATGCAGGGTATCAGTCATTCGAGCGAAATGGGGAACAGAGCGAGGATGTTATCGGCGGGGCCACAGGATCTCTTGGCCTGAAATTTAAAGGGAATGTTATTGTGGAATTTAATGCGGAGGGCGGTAGCTTTGCGGTCGAATCGAGCTCTGGTTTTCGGTATTATCTAATCGGTGCGCGTATACTTTTCCCGTATCCATGATTCTGTATTTTTTCGCCATTTCCTATTATTTTTCATGTCTTTAATCAAAGAACAGAAATCCTGTATATTTCTTGTTTAATAATTATTCAGTCCCTGTATCAGGTCGCAAATAAAAGCGGTTATTTTTTTTTATTCTGACTGTTGACAAAATTTTACAACCCTGATAAACTCTTTAGGTTTTCCCGTCGAAGGAAAAAATCATTATTAGCTATATAAATTGAGGTATTAACGGAGGCAAGTTGCCAACAATAGCACAATTAGTAAGGAAGGGCAGGAAAAAGCCGGTTTCATCGTCAAAGAGTAAGGCGTTGGAGAAGTGCCCTCAAAAGAGAGGTGTTTGTACCAGGGTATACACAACAACTCCAAAGAAGCCTAACTCTGCACTCAGAAAAGTGGCAAGAATAAGGCTGACAAACAAAATGGAAGTCACCGCATATATTCCGGGAGTTGGACATAACCTGCAGGAACACTCCATTGTCCTCATACGAGGCGGCAGGGTAAAAGACCTTCCCGGTGTCAGATTTCATATTGTTCGAGGTGCCCTCGATACACTTGGTGTAGCTGATCGCAGACAGGGACGATCAAAATACGGCGCCAAGAGACCAAAATAAATTTATTAATTAAGGTAAAGATATGCCAAGAAGAAGAGTAGCAGCTAAAAGAGAAATTTTGCCTGATCCCATTTACAACAGCAAAGTAGTGAGCAAGTTTGTAAATGCAATCATGAGCGACGGCAAGAAATCTGTTGCAGAAAAAAACTGCTATGGAGCGTTTGACATCATAAAGGCAAAGACAGGAGATGATCCTTTAAAACTGTTCAAGACCGCGCTTGAAAATGTGAAACCCCATCTGGAGGTTAAATCCCGGAGAGTGGGAGGAGCAACGTATCAGGTGCCCATTGAGGTCAGGCCCCAGAGGAGACTGGCCCTTGCGTTCAGATGGATCATAAGCTTTGCCCAGAAAAGGGGAGAGCGTACCATGAGAGAAAAACTGGCCGCTGAACTGCTTGATGCGGCCAATAATACCGGATCATCAATTAAAAAGAGGGAAGATACCCACAAGATGGCTGATGCAAATAAAGCGTTTGCCCACTATAGATGGTAGAAATGGAAAAGGCAGCTTCTAAGATGACGACCAATCATACACTTGATAAGACCAGAAATATAGGTATAATGGCCCATATTGATGCTGGTAAGACCACGGTTACCGAACGTATTCTTTACTACACGGGAGTAACGTATAAAATGGGTGAAGTCCATGACGGAACAGCGGTAATGGACTGGATGCCCCAGGAGCAGGAGAGAGGAATTACCATTACGTCAGCAGCTACGACTTGTTCATGGAATGGAAACAGGATCAATATAATAGACACTCCCGGCCATGTTGACTTTACTATTGAGGTAGAGAGGTCATTACGGGTCCTTGACGGTGCTGTTGCCCTGTTTGATGCTGTTGCCGGAGTTGAGCCTCAGTCAGAAACGGTATGGAGACAGGCAGATAAGTATGACGTTCCCAGGATTGCATTCATTAATAAAATGGACAGAATGGGTGCTGATTTCTTTATGTGCATCAATGCAATGGTTGAAAGGCTCGGTGCAACACCTGTTCCGGTCCAGATTCCGATTGGCAGTGAAGATAACTACAGAGGGTCGGTAGATATCGTGATGATGAAGGCCTGTATATATGAAGATGATTCTCTGGGTGCCACGTATGTTGAAACCGATATTCCGGATGAGCTCCTTCCCCAGGCCCTTGAGTACAGGGAGAAGATGCTGGAGACCCTGTCAGACTTTGATGATGTAATAATGGAAAAATACCTCTCGGGTGAAGAGATCGGCGCAGACCTCATTACAGCAGCGCTGAGAAAAGGCACGATTGATCTGAAGATTACTCCTGTCCTCTGCGGTACTGCATTTAAAAATAAGGGTGTTCAGCAGCTGCTTGATGCTATCATTGCTTTTATGCCATGTCCTACAGACGTTCCTCCCGTGACCGGAATCGAACCGGATTCAGGAAATGAAGTAATACGAAAAGTATCAGGCAAGGATCCGTTTTCTGCACTGGCTTTTAAAATAATGACAGATCCTTTTGTAGGTCAGCTGACTTTCCTTAGAGTGTATTCAGGAACTGCGAAAGCAGGTTCATATATTTATAATTCAACAAAAGATGTAAAAGAGCGTGTTGGAAGGCTGTTGAAAATGCACGCAAACAAGAGAGAAGAAATGAAGGAGATACAGGCAGGTGATATCGTTGCTGCAGTTGGTCTCCGGAGCACCCTAACGGGGGATACGCTGTGTGATGAAGACAATCCTGTTATACTGGAATCCATTGAGTTTCCCGAGCCTGTCATTTCAGTTGCCATAGAGCCGAAAACAAAGGCCGACCAGGAAAAGCTCTCTGTTGCCCTTGGTAAACTCGCGCAGGAAGACCCTTCCTTTAAAATAGCGTATGATAATGATACGGGACAGACAATTATCTCAGGAATGGGAGAGCTGCATCTGGATATAATTGTTGACCGCCTCTTAAGGGAATTTAAGGTGGGAGCCAATGTTGGCAAGCCCCAGGTTGCGTACAGGGAGACCATCAGGCAGAAAACCGTTGCTGAAGGGAAATTTGTAAGACAGTCAGGTGGTCGTGGACAGTTTGGCCATGTACATATTGAGATTGAGCCGCTGGAACCGGGAGGCATCAACTTTGAATTTGTTAATAAGATTGTTGGTGGGTCCATCCCCAGAGAATATATATCCGCTGTTGAAAAGGGGGCCAAAGAGGCGCTCGAAAACGGTGTGCTGGCAGGGTATCCCGTTGTTGATGTAAAGGTTACATTATTTGACGGTTCATACCATGAAGTTGATTCTTCAGAGATGGCCTTTAAAATAGCCGGTTCAATGGCAATCAAAAATGCATCGAACAAGGCCAGGCCTGTGCTGCTTGAACCGATTATGGGAATAGAAGTCGTGACACCGGAAGAATACATGGGGGATGTTATAGGTGATCTGAACTCCAGGAGAGGGAGGATCCAGTCCATGACGCAGCGTTCTAATGTGCGCGTAGTAGCTGCTCAGGTGCCGCTGTCTTCAATGTTTGGGTATGCCACTGATTTGAGATCGAAAACACAGGGACGTGCAACATATACCATGCAGTTTTCTCACTATGATGAAGTCCCGAAAAATATATCTGAAGAAATTGTAACCAAGGTTCGGGGAGGTTAAGACATTTTAGAAAATGTCTTGATTACACAGATAAAAGAATTTGAAAACAAAGATAAAAAAAATATTTGAAAATAATCTTGGTAATCGTCTTTTAATAATCTGTGAAATCAGCTTATTAAGCGGGAGGCAATAATGGCTAAAGCAAAATTTGAGAGAGTAAAGCCACACGTAAACATAGGAACAATCGGGCATGTGGACCATGGAAAGACCACTCTGACAGCCGCGATCACAAAGTATCTCGGACTGAAAGGGAAGGCGGACTTCAGGGCATTTGACTCAATCGACAACGCGCCTGAGGAAAAGGCACGTGGAATAACCATTGCAACAGCGCATGTAGAGTATGAGACAGACGTACGTCATTATGCACATGTAGATTGTCCCGGCCATGCCGACTATGTAAAGAACATGATAACAGGGGCAGCGCAGATGGACGGAGCAGTGCTGGTGGTATCAGCGGCAGACGGCCCGATGCCCCAGACACGGGAGCACATACTGCTTGCAAGGCAGGTGGGAGTGCCGTATATAGTTGTGTACATGAACAAGACAGACATGGTGGATGACCCTGAGCTTCTGGAGCTGGTAGAGATGGAAGTGAGGGAGCTGCTTTCGAAATATGAATTTCCGGGGGATGATATCCCGATCATAAAGGGGTCAGCGTTAAAGGCCCTTGAAGGGGGAGAGGACACAGCCGGGGAAGAGTACAAGAGCATCGATGAGCTGATGAATGCCATAGATGAGTATGTGCCCACGCCGGAGCGTGACATAGACAAGCCGTACCTGATGCCTGTGGAGGACGTGTTCAGCATCTCGGGAAGGGGAACGGTGGTAACAGGCAGGGTAGAGCGGGGCATCATCAAGGTAGGCGAGGAAGTGGAGATAGTGGGCATAAGAGATACCCAGAAGACAGTGGCAACCGGTGTGGAGATGTTCAGAAAGCTGCTGGATGAAGGAAGGGCCGGAGACAATGTGGGGATATTGCTGAGGGGAACGGGCAAGGATGATGTAGAGAGGGGCATGGTGCTTGCGAAGCCCGGATCGATCACGCCTCATACGAAGTTTAAGGGTGAGATATATGTATTGACAAAAGAGGAGGGGGGAAGACATACGCCTTTCTTTAAAGGATACCGGCCGCAGTTTTACTTCAGGACAACGGACGTGACCGGGGTAGCGCAGCTGCCTGAGGGAGTGGAGATGGTGATGCCTGGAGATAATGTAACGATCTCAGTGGAGTTGATAGCGCCGATAGCAATGGAAGATGGACTGAGGTTTGCGGTGAGAGAGGGAGGCAGGACCGTAGGGGCCGGAGTCGTTACAGAGATAATAGAATAAAAACGTGACCGTGGACCGTGTCCGTAAAAGAAAGCGGACTGCGGGAGACGGAGAACGGATATCGGATAAAGGATATGAACGAAAAAATAAGAATAAATTTGAGGGCCTATGATCACCGGCTGCTTGATCTGTCTGTGAAGGAAATAGTAGAGACGGCAAAAAGAACAGGCGCACGGGTTGCAGGACCTGTACCCCTGCCGACCAAAATCAATAAAATTACGGTCCTCAGATCTACTCATGTAGACAAGAAATCAAGGGAGCAGTTTGAAATCAGGACGCATAAAAGGCTGATGGATATTCTTGACCCTACTCCCCAGACGGTAGATGCTTTGATGAAGCTGGACCTTGCTGCAGGAGTAGATGTAGAGATAAAGCTATGAAGGGAATAATTGGAAAGAAACTTGGCATGACCCAGGTCTTTACTGAGGACGGACGCCTGATCCCGGTTACCGTGATTGAGGCAGGACCGGCCAGGGTTGTTCAGAAAAAGGAAAAAGACAGTGACGGGTATGATGCTCTGCAAATGGGTTTTGTCTTGATAAAAAAAGAAAAAAACGTAACAAA
>CAMYJJ010000093.1 GCA_947258735.1 Thermodesulfovibrionia bacterium
ATGAAAAAACGGCATTGGCAAAGATTGCTGGTAGCTTATAAAAAGGAGAAGTTAAAACAACATAAAGCTTCTCTAATGAGGAACTGTTGTGCTTGACATGTGCTCTCTATATGGGAGACTGGATACCGGATCCAGTCCGGTATGACAGCTAAAAATGCTTAATGCAGATTCTCATTACCCGGCACCTACAATGGAATATCATCACTATACACGTCCCGCAGCTTTTCAAAATTATCACCGAACCTGGCCTTTAACAGAGGAGCAAACCTTCGTGCCGTCTTTATAAAATATATGTCATGTCGTATGTATTCTTCAGCCATCAGGACAAACCCCTCATTCATGCTCCAGATCAAATCAAGGTTTCTCTCCGACACCTTCCCGAGCATGGCCTCTTTTGAATCTGCAACCATTGCAAATCCCCTTGAATCCTTTTCCATAAATATGGAACCCTCTATAGGATGCTTATATACCTGTCCGACTTTTACATTGGTCGCACCATAATGTAATATGGCGATCTTTACCCCTCTTTCCTCTGCCTTCTCCATGTACTCAATAAGAGGTATCATCTCTTCAGACCAGAGCTGTAATAGCAGGGTGGACTCAGAAGTACTGATCATTCTGCGTGCCTTGATCAGGAGACTGTCATACTCCCTGATATGCCATGTGTACGTCGTGTCAATACCGGTTTTCAGATCAGACAATTCACTGTTCAGCGTCTCAAGGCTTTCCTCCATATCAGACCGGTAGTTGCTGATGAATTCATCAGGCGGCAGAGGCACAAATCCTTTTGACCGCTCACCATGAATGGGCTGTGCCATAAACCTGTTCTGAAGTTTTCTCATGACCTCATATATCTTTGAGCTGGGAATGCCGGATTTCTTGGCGATTTCATAGGCAGATAAGGGATTTTCACTTAAAAGTGCAGTATAGGCCCGGGCCTCATTTTCCGATAACCCAAGGTGCATCAGGTATGTAACCGCCTTATTCATCCATCATTAACTACCATAGTAGTCAATTATTGTCAAGAAAATTTCATTTTGATATTCTCGAAAGTTGCTATCTGTTGAGGGAATTATAGCTTGTCACCCTGAATTTATTTCAGGGTCTCACAACACATTGTAAACATGAGATTCTGAAAAAAGTTCTGAATGACAACTCGTGCGGTATATCAGGTTACATTTAACCAGAGGACGACTAATAAGCGACGGTAGATTTCAGGATGATTCCATTATATTAATTATTGATTGGATCGATCAGCACTCCATTGCGGATTGATGCATTTCCATATAGTCTATGATGCGCTCGGGACTGCATGATATGCACATATCTATTCCCTGAATTATCTGCATATCTTCACATAACATATATGCACGCTTCAGCTCATGGTCTTTGATTTTAGTAATGACCAGGTCTTTCGGTCTTACATAAGTCTTCCCGCAGCTGAGACAGAGCCATATAAAATTCTCTTTTGCTATATCAATACACTCAGAGCAGACAAATATGATAATATCTTCGGCTACCTCTACATTCACAGTTGTGTACACTTCATTACATATATTGCATTTTCCATATTCGTGGTCCATCTCGCATCCTCCTCTTGTGTTAGCCATATAAATGTCTCCTCCTGTTTATGTTATCGGCATTTAGCTTTTACGCCTTAACATGCACCACCCCATCTGGCACATAACATACTGATAGTATTAAGAAACCGTTATAATTCATACTTTTTTCACAAGATTGCTTTTAAAATAATGCGTTAGGTAAAATAATTGCAGCAATATAAATCCGGAGGTAATTTATTTATGAATACATTGAAAACAGCCGTCCTGATGGTAGGACTTACCATGGTCCTTGTATGGGCCGGAGCAGCATTTGGCGGTCAGTCAGGAATGACGATTGCCCTGATCATCGCCCTTGCAATGAATGGTTTCAGTTACTGGTTCAGTGACAAAATCGTACTTAAAATGTATAAGGCGCAGGAAGTAAGTGAATCAGAGGCGCCTGAACTGCATGCAATAGTCAGAAGGCTTTCGCAGAGAGCAGAACTGCCTATGCCAAAGGTGTATATCATGAACCAGGACCAGCCGAATGCATTTGCTACCGGCAGAAATCCATCTCATGCAGCAGTTGCTGTCACCACCGGCATTATGCGTATCCTTGACAGGGAAGAGCTTGAAGGCGTCATCGGACATGAACTCTCTCATATAAAACATCGCGACATCCTGATCGGTACTGTCGCAGCTACCGTTGCAGCCGCCATCAGTTATCTGGCTCATATGGCACAGTGGGCAATGATATTCGGAGGCCGTGATGATGATGATGGTAATCCCCTTATTGCGATTGTGATGATGATTGTTGCACCAATCGCAGCAATGCTCATACAGATGGCAATTTCCCGATCAAGAGAATATGCAGCTGATGCAGGAGGTGCACGGATCGCCGGTAACCCCTATCCCCTTGCCAGTGCCCTGAAAAAGCTCCATTCGGCCTCTCATTCCGTACCCATGAAGGCAGAGCCGGCAACGGCCCATATGTTTATTGTGAGCCCGCTCTTTGGCGGAGGCTTTAGCAAACTGTTCAGCACCCATCCCCCAATGGAGGAGAGGGTTGCACGGCTTAAAGGAATGACACGGTAGGTTCATTGTAATATGAATTCAATATGTAGGGGCGAACTGCGGTTCGCCCTTTTCATTTGTGTTGGAATATTTCAGAATTCATATTTTGTATACTAGTCCATGTCTTTAAATAAAATTGAAAGAAAAATATTGTCCGGCAAACGACTTACCCCTGAAGACGGCATGGTACTCTATGCAAGTGATGATATATTTACGTTGGGAAGGCTTGCCAACCACGTAGCTGAACAAAAAAACAGCAGCAATGTCTATTTCGTAAAAAACCATCATATCAATCCTACCAATATTTGTGTAAACAGATGCAAATTCTGCGCCTTCAGCAAATCCAAAGGCGACAAGGGCGCGTACGAACTGACCATTAAGCAGATCGTAAAGAAACTGGGGAAGCAGATAGGCACAGAGGCACAGAGGCACAAAGGCACAAAGACCGGACGACGGACGACGGACAACGGTTCACGATCGTTTTCTGAAGTCCATATCGTAGGGGGCCTCCACCCCGACTGGTCATTTGAATTTTATCTTGAGATGTTAAGAGCAATCAAGAAAGCTCTTCCCTCTCTGCATATCAAGGCATTTACCGCTGTTGAGATAGATTATTTTTCAAAATTAAGCGGACTCTCTTTAATGAGCACCCTGACGTCGCTTAAAGAAGCCGGGCTGGAATCAATGCCGGGAGGAGGCGCCGAGATATTCAATACAAGAGTGAGAAATAAAATATGCCCTGAAAAGATTAATGGCAGCCGCTGGCTTAAAGTAATTGAGACCGCACATAAGACAGGAATCAGGACAAATGCCACCATGCTGTACGGGCATCTTGAAAAGCATACACACAGAATCGAGCATATGATAAAACTCCGCGATCTCCAGGACCGGACAGAAGGGTTTCAGGCCTTCATCCCCCTGGCATTTCACCCCTTGAATACCAATATTGAAGGGGCTCGATACACATCAGCGATTGATGATCTTAAAACAATCGCAATATCAAGACTTATGCTGGACAACTTCCCTCATATAAAAGCCTACTGGGTCATGCTCGGTGAAAAAATCGCCCAGCTCGCCCTAAAATTCGGGGCTGATGATCTTGACGGGACTATCATCGAAGAAAAAATTACCCGCTCAGCAGGCAGACTGGCTGCCAATGCAATGACAAGGGATGAACTGGTTAATCTCATTGAGAAAGCCGGTAAAATCCCGGTTGAGAGAGATTCTTTTTATAACGCGGTCTAATTAATTGAAACAGAAATCAACATTAACAAAGAAGACACGCACCAGTCCCCGTATTACCAAACGGGAGGGGCTGTCACTTCTTAATAACGCTGACCTGCTCGGCCTTGGCATGATGGCAGATGACTTAAGAAAGAAGCTCCATAGTGACAATAATGTGTCATTTATCATTGACCGGAATATTAACTATACAAACGTCTGCATTAATCAATGCAAGTTCTGTGCGTTCTACAGGGAAAAGGATGATCCTGATGCTTACATATTAAGTAAGCGCAAGCTCTTTAACAAAATCAGGGAGACAATCAAATGCGGTGGCACCCAGATTCTCATTCAGGGAGGGCTGCACCCTGATCTTGGTGTTGATTATTATATTGACCTGCTTACATCAATAAAATTTAAATTTGATATTCATGTGCATGGATTTTCCCCTCCTGAAATTTATTACATGGCAGACAAGGCCGGGTATACCCTTAAAAAAACGATACGGCTTTTACAGAAGGCCGGCCTCGATTCCATACCCGGAGGTGGAGCAGAAATCCTGTCCGACAGGATCAGGGAGATACTAAGTCCGAAAAAGATAGGTTCCAGACAATGGCTCAAGGTCATGGAAGAGGCCCATAAGCTCGGGATGAAGACAACGGCCACCATGATGTTCGGCAGTGTAGAAGGCCCGCAGGATATCATCGAACACCTTGATGCGATCAGAAAACTGCAGGACAAAACCGGCGGCTTTACCGCGTTTATCCCCTGGAGCTTTCAACCCGGCAACACAGAGTTCGGAGTCAGGAGTCAGGAGTCAGGGTCAAAACCCAAAACTCAAAACTCAAAACTCCAAACCGCCACCGGCGTTGAGTACCTTCGCGTCCTTGCCCTGTCACGAGTGTATCTCGATAATATCCCGAACATCCAGGCATCATGGGTTACACAGGGGCTAAAAATGGCACAGGTCGCGTTAAGGTTTGGTGCCAATGACTTTGGCTCAACCATGCTGGAAGAGAACGTTGTCGCCGCAGCCGGAGTAACGTGCCTGGTTACTGTCGATGATATTATAGGCGCCATAAAAAGCTCAGGATTTAAACCTGCGCAGCGGGATATGTATTACAATATTATTACAGATAAGTTTTAAATTTTTTGTCACCCTGAACCTGCCTGCCGGTAGGCAAGTTTATTTCAGGGTCTCATGGTAATTGCATAATCAGATTCTGAAACGAGTTTAGAATGACAGTTAAAATCCCTCAATATCTATTTTCATTATGTTTATTTTTATTATTTACATGCCCAACCTATGCCGGCATTACTGCATTTGATGCCGTAACAACAGTCAAGGCGCCCATCAAACTTATGGCGCTGACCAAGGGAAGGTTTTTCTCTGAAGGCGGCAAACTCGTTGAGTTCCATGTTGATGAGAAACATATTGGCACGAGCATGAGCGGGGGTGACGGATACGCCTTTTTGAAGTATACACCTCAATCAAAAGGTCTGAAAAAAATTAAGCTCAAGCTTGCAGAGGGTTCTGACGAAGCACTGCTCCTTGTGACAGACAAAAAAGATAATGTCATTATTATTGCTATTGAGGCAGGCCTGTTTGAGTCTCCCGTTTCATTTAACCCTGCTAAAGGGGCAAGGGAAGCTATCGATAAACTTATCAAAAAATACAGGATCATTTACCTGACTTCAATCATAGGCATTAAGCAGTCAAAGAAATGGTTACAGGACAATAAGCTGCATGAATCCATTGTTTTTCAATGGACCGGGAACAGTCTTATCAAGGACCTCAGGGAGAAAGACATCAATATGTATGCAGTGATAGGTAATCCTGAAATGCTTGCTGAGTTTGAAGACACCAGGAAATTCAGCTTTAAAGATATGGAAGAGGCTGTCGTAGTGGAAAGCTGGGAGGATCTTGCAGAACAATTAATGAAGAAATAATTATCTCTTAAGCGTTTTCAGTTCTGCCTTTAGACCCTTACTGTTTATATGGAGCAGTCCCACAGATATCGGAAGTGTAAACCTTCTTGACCCGGCGCTGCCCGGGTTCATGTAGAGAACTCCTTTATGTTTACTGGTCGACGGCCTGTGAGAGTGCCCGCTGATAACAACCCTCGCACCGGTTGATTCAGGATCAAGGTCAAGCCTCGCAATATCATGAATTACATAAATAAGATTGCCGCTGACCTCCAGTGCCTCTGTTCTTCTTAATTTAAATGCCCAGTCACCATCCATATTCCCTCTTACTGCAGTAACAGGTGCAATGGTTTCCAGCTCCTCAAGAATTTTTTCACTGCCGATATCACCTGCATGAATGATGCTCTCAACATGCTGAAACGCTTCATACACTTCAGGCCTGAGAAGACCGTGCGTATCAGATATTACGCCTATGGTATGGGATGATTTCTGTTTATCTGGTTTCTTCATATCGAAAAGATAATATCATATTATAAAAGTTAGGTCAGTAAACATTAAACGGGAATTTTTTCACGCGCAGAATTTATGCGGACAAACTGTCTTTTTAGTCATGCCCGAAGCCTGTCTGAAGATAGGCAGGCTTGATTCAGGATCTCTCGATTTGCAAGAGACTGAAAAGACTGGATTCTCGATGCGAGTCTTCGCGCGAGTCGCTTCGACCGGATCAGGTCCGGAATGACAAACGTTCGAATTGAACCAGTCTGCGGGTATAAAGGTTTATTATCAATAATCAATGAACAGACGATGCCGCAGTTTCCACAAGAAGTGAGAACATTATATACATCACGATGAGCTGGAAGACCCAGCCGATTACGCATACACCCACGGCCCGCTTTGTGCTTTCGTAGTCAAGGGCCTGTCTGGCTGCAATGACCATGGCCACGAGCATCCATATTGATGTTATAAAAAAAACCGGGCCTGAAATAAAGGGAATAATTCCCGCAACCCTGATCAACCCGGGAGAACTCGAAAACCCGATTGTACGGAGAAGTTCTGTAAAACTGGACTCTGTCCGGGCCTCAGGCAACAGTTTTGTTCCGATAATATACGTGATATAGGCCCACACGATCCAGCCCGTAAGGGTAATGACAATCCCTATAAAAATGCCGCTGATACTTAACCTTCCAATGTTAAGCGAGCCTGCCAGGCTTGAAAGTATGACCACGGCCATGGCCTGGTGCAGGGAGGTCCTGTCAGCTTCGATTTCCTCATACATGTCAGCATCAAGGAGTGCAGCACGAATGATGCGGTCTTTTAATCTGCTCATATGTTCATCTGTTACCTATTTCATATTATTTAGTATCTTTGTATAAATTAATCTGTCTGTCATACCGGCAGTCCTTAAGCCGGTCGAAGCGACTCGCGCGAAGACTCGCATCGAGAATCCAGTCTTTTTAATAGATTCTGGATGCCTGCCTCCCGCGGGCAGCCCGATTAAAAACTTCGGGCATGACAAGAATAAAAAAAGGCAATTTAGATACACCTCTCATTAGCTACATTTTAGCACCCAATCAGTTCTAATGCCAGGATATTTTTTTACTTGAAGATCCACTTATGTGGTCAGCCATACATGTTGTAAATAATCGGATTGTTATGTTACCCTTTGAAAACCGAAACAGGCACTGTTTATAAGCTGTTCAGCCTCATATATTAAAGAAAGATTAACTCTCCAATGGCAGAAGAAGTTCTGGTAGTAAATAATAATTATTTGCACCCTTATATCAAAAATTCAGGGAGCAGTTTTATTGCGGACGGGAATGAACGTTTATTTGATCTCATCCTGGAAAAACATATATTTATGTCCCGGGACCTTGCTGAATATGATTTTGAACATAAACAGGTCATCCCGTACCTGATCATTCGACATGGAGACAATTATCTGCTATTGCAAAGGACGTCGAAACAGACCGAAAAGCGGCTGCACAATAAATACTCACTTGGCATAGGCGGTCATATCAACCCTGATTCTTCCGGACACGGAAACAATCTGATCATCGGCGGTTTGTACAAGGAGCTGAATGAGGAAGTATTGATCCCCCGTCCTGCAGACCTGAAATTCATAGGAACGATCAATGATGAAAGCAACAGTGTAAGCAGGGTGCATCTGGGCCTGTTATACGAGCTTGACGTCCTGTCAGATACATACGAAGTCCTTGAAAAGGACAAGATGTCTGCACAATGGGAAAGCAGGGACAGTCTGATGCATTACTATGACAGGCTGGAAACATGGTCCCAGATTGTCTTTGATTATCATATCACCCCGGAACATAAACAGGGGAACACACAGGTTACAAAAAAAATATAATGAACCCACGGGAACGTATCATACTTGCCCTTGATGTATCTGATTATCATGAGGCAGTTGATATGGTTACTGACTTTAAAGATCATATAGAGATATTCAAGGTAGGGTCTGAGCTGTTTACATCAGCAGGGCCACGTATTATTGAGACCATTCATTCCATGGGCAGGAAGGTGTTTCTTGACCTCAAGTTCCATGATATCCCAAACACGGTGGTCAAGGCATCACTTGCCGTTGCTAAACTCGGCGTATTCATGTTTAATGTACATGCCATGGGCGGATATGAAATGATGCATGCAGCGTCCCGGGCCCTCAGCAAATTTGCACTCGACACAAATTCTGCAAGACCGAAACTTATCGCAGTGACTATTTTAACCAGCATGGACCAGACTGCTCTGAAGGATGACCTGGGAATAGGAGTTCGTATGAGCGCACAGGTCAAACACCTTGCTGCCATGTCAGAGAGGGCAGGACTGGACGGCGTGGTAGCATCTGCAGAGGAAGCTGAAATGATCCGTGCCAACGCAGGCAAAGGGTTCCTGATCGTAACACCTGGTATCAGACCCTCATGGGTGGATTCGGACGACCAGAAAAGGGTGCTCACTCCCAGGCAGGCCCTGCAGATGGGCGCTGATTATCTTGTCATTGGAAGGGCCATCACCTCCCAGCCCTCTCCCCTGGAAGCGCTGAGGCGTATTGAATCTGAAATAACAGATGCCTGAATGCTGAACATCACTCCTTCAAAAAATACTTTTGTAGAAAACGCACAATCCGGCAGGCTTTTGCCTGTTTACACAGAACTTCCCTATATCTCTCCCCAAGCCATATACGAGACAATGAATAAACCGTTCAGTTTTCTGCTGGAAAGTATAAAAGGGCCTGAACATATTGCCCGGTATTCATTTATCGGATCAGATCCGTTTCTGACATGTAAGGTAAAAAATGGCAGGGTTGACATCCATCATAAGCGTGATGACGTTATATCCTCCCGTTCTCCACTCAGGATTCTCAAAGGGCTCCTGTCCAGATATAAAACCTCTCCAGACAAAGGGCTCCCTCCCTTTACCGGAGGGGCTGTAGGCATGATAAGTTATGATTTCGTCCATTATTTTGAACGGCTGCCAGCTACTGCCCTTGATGACCTCAAGGTCCCTGATGCCCACTTTATCCTGGTTGATACGCTCATAGCGGTAGATCATAAACGTAACAGGACCTTGATCATTGCCAGTCCCGGTGCTGCTGATATGATAAGAGACGACCCGGAACATTCTGATGACTGGGGATATCACTATGATATTGCAATGCAGAAAATCAGGGACATTCACCGTTCCCTTTCTTCTCTTGCATCTAAAGACACAAAAGATGATATTTTGACTTCTTCCGGAACCCGTGTAACCGTTAAACACGAAATGGAAAAAACATATTACATGGATATGGTAAACAGGGCAAAGGCTTACATTCATGCCGGTGACATCTTTCAGGCAAATCTTTCCCAGAGAGTGTCGGCATATATCGGTGAAGTCAGCCCCTGGCAAATATATAAGAGGTTGAGCAGAATTAATCCCTCACCTTTTGCATCCTTTCTGGATATGGGAGATTACCATATAGCCAGTTCATCGCCCGAAAGACTGGTCAGGGTGCATGGTAATACAGTAGATACGAGACCCATTGCAGGAACTCGACCGCGCGGAGATGATGCAGACAGTGACAACAGGATGAGGGCAGAACTGCTTCTGAATGAAAAAGAAAGGGCCGAGCATTTGATGCTTATTGATCTTGAGAGAAATGATCTCGGTAAGATCTCTGATTACGGTACGGTCGAGGTTGATGAGTTTATGATCACCGAAGATTATTCCCATGTCATTCATATTGTTTCAAATGTAAAGGGGTCACTTGCAAAAGGCAAAGACTGTTTTGATGCAATCCGGGCCACTTTTCCGGGCGGGACCATCACAGGCGTTCCAAAAGTGAGGTGCATGGAAATCATAGACGAACTTGAACCGGTAACACGAGGCCCTTATACCGGCGCAATCGGATATATCGGGTTTGACTGTTCAATGGACCTCAATATTATCATCAGGACTTTTTTAATTCAGAATAAGACGGCGTATGTACAGGCGGGTGCAGGTATCGTGGCAGACTCAGACCCGGAAAAGGAATATTACGAGACATTAAAAAAGGCCGAGGCACTGA
>CAMYJJ010000094.1 GCA_947258735.1 Thermodesulfovibrionia bacterium
CATGTGTGTTCTCTCTTAATGACTGATACACAATGTCTTTCCTGCCAAAATGACATATATATCAACATCCGATCCATATCATTTTTAAATGATTCGCCTTAACCGCATGATAATAAAAGCTATGTAAAATTAGCATGGATATTGCAAAGTATCAGGCAGGTATTAATTGAAGGGAGAAAATAAATGAGTAAAGCAGTGAACATATTAAAATATTTTTTTTCATTATTGTTACTCTGTCTGGTTATTGCTCTCGGATACTTTATGATTACCGGCAACTAATAGCTGGAAAATATATTTCATCTGATAACAGTGCGTTAGTTGTGCAAAGCTGCGTGCTGGCAATACATAGATATTGTTGACTTCTCGTCATTTCTCTAGAAATTACAGGTTATGATTGAAGGAAGTACATTTCCAGCACTTCTTCAACTTCACAAGTAATCTTTCAATTTATACATTTTCAATAATCAATTACGGTAAGAATATAAATGTTGCTGTGAGATATTCTGTAAATAATATGCCATGGTTTCACAAGCAGCTCATGAATTTTTATCTGCGGGACTCATCGATAAACCTTCTTTAAAGGAATATCGTTTCGGTAACAATATTTATGAGTCAACAAAGTCTCAGAAATTCAGGTTGGGTAACATTTAATGTGAGGCAATTCGGCAGGCGATACCGGATTGCTATATCTGATTATATGTTATATATTAATATGTTCTGCCCACATTTGGGCATATAACGCTTCAGGTATGATTTTATAATTATGACACCACAGTCGATGACAGGATATGGAAGAGGGACCTCGGGTAATTTCAAGATCGAGGCCCGGTCTTCCAATCATAAAAATATAGACATACATATCAACCTTCCCTATTATCTCTTCTCTTATGAAACCGGGATCAGAAAGCTCGTTAAGAAGAAGCTAAACAGGGGACGTGTGGATGTCTATGTACCCAAACAGGACATTGAAGGCATAAAGCTGAATGTAAACAGAACACTTGCAAAAGAGTACTACAATGCCCTGACATTACTGAAGGACGAACTTTCCATAAATGAAGAGATCGGTATTCAGCTGCTTGCATCCCAGAGGGACATCTTTTTTATGGATGAGCCCGAGGTGAACACTGATGATCTGTACAAAGCCGTTGACCTGGCGATTGATGATCTCATGAAGTCGCGCTCTGATGAGGCAAAAGAGCTTATCGATGATATTTCAAAACGGCTCCATCTTCTTTATCAAAACCTCAAGGCCATAGAAGACCAGAGAGAAGAGTTTATCAGTTCTGCACAGGACAGACTTCGTGACCGGATTAAGGAACTGCTCGATGATCAGGACGTTGATGAGTCCCGGTTGATTCAGGAGACAGCCTATCTTATAGAGAAATCAGACATTACTGAAGAGATCGTCCGTATGAAAAGCCATCTCAAACAATTTGAGGCGGTCTTGAATTCAGGGGACACTATCGGCAAGAAGCTTGATTTTATTGTACAGGAACTTCGCAGGGAGATTAATACGATTAGTGCAAAGGTCCAGGATGCGGGGATATCGACCAATGCGGTTGAATCCAAGCATGAGCTGGAAAAGATAAAGGAGCAGATTCAGAACCTGCAGTAAATTATGAAACGGTCCGGAAAGCTCATTAACCTCATAAACATCGGTTTTGGAAATATTGTATCAGCCGCGCGTGTGGTTGCTATCGTAGCTCCGGGATCATCACCCATTAAAAGGCTTCGCGAAGAGTCGGGTGAAAGAGGCAAACTTATTGATGCAACGCAGGGCCGAAAGACAAGGGCGATTATTATTACTGACAGCGACCATATCATACTGTCAGCGCTTCAGGTTGAGACCATCACCCAGAGGTTCATGTCTGACGAATAAGATGAAAGGTGCTGTCAAACATAAAAAGACCGCTCAGAGGAAGGGCAATCTCTTTGTCATATCTGCACCGTCCGGCGCGGGCAAGACAACACTCTGCCAGAAGCTGCTTAACAGGATGTCTGAGATGAAGCTGTCTGTATCCTATACAACCAGGGAGCCCAGAAAGGGTGAAGTAAACGATGTTGATTATACGTTTGTGACAAGGGAAAAGTTCAAGAAGATGATTGAGAAGGGAGAGTTTGCTGAATGGGCCACTGTACATGGTAATCTCTACGGTACTTCCATAAAAAGGATAAAAGAGTTGAACAGTCAAGGCTATGATATACTACTCGATATTGATATTCACGGCGCTGCCCAGCTAAGAAATAGTTACGAAGGTGCCGTGTATATATTTGTACTTCCGCCGTCAATGGAAGCGCTGGAAAAGAGACTGGTCAAGCGCAGGACTGACTCTGATGAAATCATTAGAAACAGGCTTGATAACGCAAAGGCTGAAATTTCACACTATAAACATTACGATTACATTATTGTCAATGACAGGATTGATACGGCTTACAGGGAACTTGAAAGCATTGTACGATCGACAGGACTGAGAACTGATTGTGCTGATCATAACTGGATAAGGACAATATTCAATTAAAGGAGGAAATATGGATATCATCTCATTACCGATTAAATATGACAAGGAAAAAATCGATGGCAGTTACAGGCTGGTTATGGCCGCAGTCAAGAGAGCAAAAGCGCTCTCACAGGGTTCCCTGCCTGTTATCGCTTCAAAGGCCCAGAAGATCACCACCCTTGCAATAGAAGAAGTCTCTTCGGGTGCGGTAAAGATACTCACCGGTGAAGCGGCTGTCAAGGCCACTGAAGAGGCTAAGAAACTCGTTCATCAAAAGGTCATTGACGAAGCCCAGCAGAAGGAGACCATGCCAGAGGACATGACTGAACTTGAAAAAGACCTCAAGGTCTATCTCAGTGAAAAAGGTGAATCAGAGCAGAAGAAGACGATCGAGGACATTTTCGGGACATCTGAATAAGTGCTGATCGGCAGCAACATCCTCCTTGGCATTACAGGAAGCATAGCAGCATACAAGGCGGCTGATCTTGCGAGGCGACTGATGGACGAAGGTGCACAGGTCAGGGTTGTCATGACAGAGACGGCCTGCCGCTTTATCCCTGCCTATACACTCGAAGCCATAACCGGCAATGATGTTCATGTAGATCTGTTTAAAGACCCCTACAGTCATATAAACCTGGCTGCTGAATCTGATCTGTTCATTATAGCGCCTGCCACTGCCAATACCATTAACAAGCTTGCATGCGGTCTGGCAGACAATCTCCTCAGCAACCTCTGGCTTGCCTATGACGGGCCCTCATTAATTGCCCCTGCCATGAACACGAGGATGTATAACAACAGGACGATCCAGTCAAACATAAGAAAATTCAAAAAATCCGGAATTGAAATTGTGGGACCTGCAGAGGGCGGTCTTGCCTGTGGTGAAGAAGGCAGGGGAAGGATGTCAGAGGTACACGAGATCATTGAAACTGCGGTTTCAATCATGACACCGGCTGATCTTGCAGGAGAGCATATACTTATCACTGCCGGGCCGACCCGGGAACCGATCGATCCTGTCAGGTATATCTCAAACCGTTCTTCCGGTAAAATGGGATATGCCCTTGCTGCAGCTGCAAAGAGAAGAGGGGCAGAGGTCACCCTGATCAGCGGACCATCTTTCTTGCGTCCTCCGCAGGGTGTTACATTTGAATCAGTAGAAACAGCAGGTGATATGGAAAAGGCCGTATTTAAACATCTTGATGCGTCCACAGCAATAATCATGTCTGCTGCCGTGGCTGACTTCAGGGCCGACACAGTAGCTAAGAACAAACTTGATAAAAGCGAAGTTAACTCATTGAAAATAAAGAAAATAACTGATATACTCAAAAAACTTGGCTCCAAAAAAGGAAAGCGGTTTCTCATAGGGTTTGCTGCAGAATCAGGAAAGAAGGTGAGCAGGGCAATGACCAAGCTGAAAGAAAAAAAGCTTGACCTCATGGTGCTGAATGATATATCACAGAAGGGTGCAGGATTTGATACTGAAACGAATATAATAACGCTCATTCATAAAACAGGCGATACAAGGGATTATCCGATTATGAAAAAAATAGATGCGGCCCATATTATCCTGGACAGCATAAAGGGAGCAGAGAAAGGGACATAATGAAGATACTGGTTATTCACGGCCCCAACCTTAATCTGCTCGGAACAAGAGAGTCAGATATATATGGAACAAAAACACTCGATGAGATAAATGATTCTCTCAACTCACTTGCTGCAGACCTGGGTGTAGAGCTGGCCATTCACCAGTCCAATCATGAAGGTGAGATCGTTGAGATCATTCAGCATTCCGGTAACTGTTCAGCCCTGCTCATTAATCCTGCTGCATATACCCATACCAGTGTTGCCATACGGGACGCAATTGCCGCGGTCGATATTCCGGCGATTGAAATCCATCTCTCCAATATATACAAGAGAGAGGAGTTCAGGCATACTTCCCTGATTTCGCCTGTTGCATCAGGACAGGTCGCGGGGTTCGGTCCTGACAGTTACCTTCTTGGATTAAGAGCTGCCATTGTTGTTGCCAATGCAAACAAAAGCGCGTCTTAGAAAAAAACTCACCAGTGCCGGAGTTGACGGCATGCTCATCACCGACCTCTTAAACGTGAGGTATCTTACGGGTTTCACCGGTTCTTCGGGCTATTGCATTATTACTGCGGGGGATGCGTTGTTCATAACCGATTTCCGGTATGAAGAACAGGCCAAAACCGAAGTCAGGGGATGTAAGATAATTATTGAACACTCGGAACGAACGGGTGAAATAAAAAAATATTGTGATCAATATAAAATACAGACCCTGGGATTTGAAGACCATAATGTTAATGTTGCTTTTTACAAAAAGCTGGTCAAAAGAAAAATCAGACTGAAGCAGCTCACCAGCATGGTCGAGCAGATCCGGATTGTTAAATCACAGCAGGAACTCTCATATATCAATACAGCAGTGAAAAGGGCGGAATCAGCATTCCGGAAACTGCAGCCCTTTATCAGGACAGGCACCACAGAGAAGAAATTGGCTTTAAAACTGGAGGGTTTGCTCAAATCTGAAGGTTGCAAAATGCTCCCTTTTGAGGTTATAGTAGCATCTGGTTCAACAGCTGCCCTTCCTCATGCCTATCCTACAGGAAGAAAACTCAGAAGCGGTGACCTCGTTGTCATAGACTGGGGGGGAGAGTGCGAGGGGTATAATTCGGATATGACACGGACCGTGCTCCTGAAGGGCAGAAACATTTCAAAGCAAAAAGAATTATATTACAATGTTTATGAGGCCCAAAAACGGGCCATTAACAGGGTAAGACCGGGAGTCAAGGCAGCTGATATAGACGGGGCTGCAAGGAATTATATTAAAAAGGCCGGCTACGATGAGTTTTTTGGTCATGGAACAGGACATGGAGTAGGGCTGGCGGTCCATGAAAAACCGGTTGTATCATGGCGGAGCAGGGAAGTGATAGATGAGAACATGGTCTTTACCGTTGAACCCGGCATCTATCTTCCGGGGTTTGGCGGAGTAAGAATAGAAGATATGGTCATAGCAAAAAAAAGCGGTGCAGATGTGATGACATCGCTGCCAAAGAAACTGAAAATATTAGAGAGGTAATAATGATATCAACAAGTGATTTCAGAAAGGGCAGGAAAATTGAGTATAAGGGAGCACCTCACGAAATTCTCGATTTCCAGCACCATAAAATGGGCAGGGGCGGTGCAATAGTCAGGACCAAGCTTAAGAACCTGATATCAGGAAGCATATTTGATGATTCATTCAAGGGAGGAGAAAAATTTCCTCCTGCCGACCTTGATGAAAGGTCCATGCAGTATTTATATAAAGATGGTGAAGAGTATCATTTTATGGACAATGAAAACTATGAACAAATCCCTCTGACATCTGAACAGCTTGGTGATGTGAAAAAATTCCTTAAAGAAAATATGATGGTCAAGATCCTGTTATACAGCGGATCGCCTATAACCGTTGAAGTCCCCATGTTTGTAGAGCTGGCAATTACCGAGACTGACCCCGGATTCAAGGGTGACACAGCCAGTGGTGGCAGCAAACCTGCTGTGCTGGAATCGGGTGTAACGGTTAAGGTGCCCTTTCACCTGAATGAAGGAGATGTAATAAAAATTGATACGAGAACCTCAGAATATATTGAGAAGGTGAAATAATGGAACTCGATGAAATTAAAGCACTGATTGATCTCTTGCAGGACACGGATGTTACCGAGCTGTCAATCGAAAGGGAAGGATCAAAGATCAGGATTAAAAGAGAGAAGTATCTGGCTGCTGCTGAAATGGTTCCGGCTGTGCCCAACCCTGCTGCACCTGAGCAGGCTGCGGATGATCAGACGCTTGCCACAATTAACTCACCTATCGTCGGCATATTTCACAGGGCCCCGTCGCCAGAGTCGCCCCCCTTTGTAGAGGTGGGCAGTACGGTAAGAAAAGGACAGGTATTATGTATTGTTGAGGCCATGAAGCTCATGAATGAAATAGAGAGCGACACGCACGGCACTGTCTCAAAAATCCTAGTTGAAAACAGTCATCCGGTGGAATACGGCGAGCCTCTTTTTCTTATTGAACCCTCATCATGAAATTATTCAAAAAAATCCTCATAGCCAACAGGGGTGAAATCGCAATCAGGATCATCAGGGCCTGCCGGGAGCTTGGTATTGAAACGGCGGTTGTGTATTCTGACATTGACCGGGAGACTCTTCCCGTAAGAATGGCTGATGAAGCTGTCTGTATCGGTCCTGCGCCATCAGCTCAAAGCTATCTGAACATTCCTGCAATCATAAGCGCTGCCGAGATAACCGATGCAGAAGCGATCCACCCGGGATATGGCTTTCTGGCTGAAAACCCCCAGTTTGTTGAGGCCTGCACCGCATCAAATATTACCTTTATCGGACCTTCTGCTGAAAATATCCGTATAGGAGGTGACAAGGCAAAGGCACGGCAGATCATGATAAAGAAAGGGGTGCCTGTTGTGCCGGGCAGTGACAAGCTCATTACCGATGAGGCTGAGGCCCTGAAGCTGGCAAAAAAGATAGGATTTCCGGTCATAGTCAAGGCATCTGCAGGCGGAGGCGGAAAAGGCATGAGAATTGTGCCGGAAGAAAAATATCTGACCAAAATGTATCACATGGCCCAGAAGGAGGCGTTTGCAGCTTTTGGGAATGGTGAACTCTATATGGAAAAATATATCACTGACATGAGACACATTGAGGTCCAGATACTTGCCGATAACGATGGGAATATGATACACCTGGGTGAGCGGGACTGTTCCATTCAGAGGAGACACCAGAAGCTTATCGAGGAAGCCCCTTTTGTGCTTTCAACTCCTAAATTCAGAAAAAAGGTTGGAGACGCAGCCATCAGGGCTGCAAAGGCAATGAATTACATAAATGCCGGAACAGTAGAGTTTATTCTTGACAGTAACAATGACATATTTTTCATGGAGATAAACACGAGGATACAGGTTGAGCATCCTGTGACAGAGATGATCACTGACATTGATATAATCAAGGAACAGATCAGACTTGCCGCAGGCTCTCCCTTGACGATAAAACAGACGGACGTGAAATATTCCGGCCATAGTATAGAATGCAGGGTCAATGCTGAAGATCCGGAGAGCTTTATCCCTTCACCCGGTACGGTCTCTCTTTTTATCCCTCCGGGTGGTCATGGAGTAAGAACAGACACGGCTGCATTCACTGGATGGAAAGTACCGGCCTATTATGATTCCCTGATCGCAAAGGTGATCGTGCACGGCAGGGACCGGGAAGAAGCAATAATGAGGATGAAAAGGGCGTTAAGAGAGTTTGTCATTGAAGGGATAAAGACTACTATTCCGTTTTATCTGAAAATCCTTGATGACAAGGATTATATAAAAGGGAATTTTAATACACATTATCTTGATACGCTGAAGGAAACACCGGCAAGCGCTTGATTATTTATTATCAATAAACACAATGAGTCTGTCATTCCGGCAGACGTTAAGCCGGAATCCATAAGACAAAATATAACCTTGAAGCTGGCTGATATGTGAAATTGTTTCACACATGTCATCCTGAACTTGTTTCAGGATCTCATGATTTGCATTGTGATGTAAGGATGGGATTCTGAACCAAGTTCAGAATGACAATATGCTCGTCTCATATATTGTGACACAGACTCCAGTGATTGCTGAACCGATAAACAGATTTTAATCACGGGTGTAATTATTAGTCAATTGTTGATTACATCATTCTTGTTTGTAATATATGAAAAACCTGTTTCCCAGTAATAATCCTTTATACCTCATCACCGACTCGTCAATATCAAATCTCACTCATTCTCAGATCGTGAAGAAGGCAATATCAGCCGGGATCCGGATCATCCAGATAAGAGATAAGAACATGTCAAAGAGAGATTTGTATGATGAAGCGCTCAGAGTCCGCGATCTCACCCGTAAACATAATGTGACATTCATTATGAATGACTATATTGATATAGCCATGGCTGTCAGGGCAGACGGGGTCCATCTTGGTCAGGATGATATGCCGATTGAAGAAGCCAGGCGCATTTCGGGCAAGAAGATGATCATCGGCATATCAACCCACACCATAAGCCAGGCCTTAAAGGCAGAGGGCGGGGGGGCTGACTATATCGGATTTGGACCGATGTTTAAAACTTCAACAAAAAATGCAGGCAGACCAAAGGGCATAAGGGCACTCAGAAATATATGTGAAAAAATCAAAATACCTGTTGCAGCAATAGGCGGAATTTCATCGGATAATATCACCGGTGTAATGGACGCGGGAGCTGATGCCTGCGCTGTTATATCGGCCATACAGTCAGGAGATATCAGGGCGAACATACAGAAACTGATGAAGGCGTTGTAGTTTTTTTAAATAATATTTAAATTGCTTGTCATTCCGGCAGCCTGCCTGCCGCAGGCAGGCCCGATTAAAGACCCCTGCTTACTGACTGCCGGGGCAGGCTTCGGGCATGACAAAGAAGTTATAGTCACATCCCATCCATGTTAAAATATGCATACAAGGGTTAGTCATGTTTTATAAACTGTGCATATCAATACTCTTCCTTTTTCTATCTGGTTTTTCGTCCTCTCCTGAACAAGCGAGTAATAACACCGCAGACGTTGACAGGTTTATTAAAAAGAGGTCGGCCATGGTCAGGGACCAGCTCGTGAAACGGGGCATTAAGGATGACCGGGTGCTCGGTGCAATGGGCAGGATACCGAGACATCTTTTTGTCGATGAATCTATACGTGAAAAAGCATATAACGACCATCCCCTGCCCATTGGCGAGGGTCAGACGATTTCGCAGCCTTACGTAGTTGCTCTGATGAGCGAGGCGTTGCAGCTTAAAGCAACCGACAGGGTCCTGGAGATCGGAACAGGATCAGGATATCAGGCGGCCGTCCTTGCTGAAATAGTTTCCGAGGTATACACGATCGAGATTATTGAAGACCTTGCAGCACGGGCTGAAAAACTGATAGACAGTCTGAATTACATGAATGTAATGGCAAAATATGCAGACGGTTATTTCGGCTGGGAAGAGCATGCCCCCTTTGATGCCATTATTATTACGGCATCAGCCAATCATATTCCCCCGCCTTTGATAAAACAGCTGAAAGAGGGCGGTAGACTGATTATCCCTCTTGGAAGCACTCTCTACTTTCAGACACTGACCCTTGTAACAAAGGTAAAAGGCGAGCTTGAAGTTGAACAGATGGGCGGGGTTGCTTTTGTGCCCATGACAGGGAAAGTAATTAAGTGACGGGTGACGGGTAACGGGTAACACATAACAAGATTTTCTAGGCCATATCTATTGACACGAGTATGTATTCATCTTTTTTCCTGAAGTAAATGACGGCACGACCCTCCTCATTTTCAAACATCGTTACTTCGTCACTGAAATCCTTTACTTCTTTTAGTTTCATTTTTTCTGTTCTTATGGTCTGACCGCCTTCGATTACCTTTACCTCTGCTTCCATTGTACCTCCTTTATATTGTGCTATACCCTGTTAATCATATTGTAAACCTGATAATACTTTTTTGCAGCTTTTTCCCAGTCAAACTGCGCGGCTTTTTTAAAACCCTTTTGAATCATTCTGTAATATTGCGAAGGGCGGGTCCGATACATATCGGCTGCTTTTGCCAGTGTATCATATAAATGTTCTGCCATGCTCTCAGCCCAGGCATTTGTTTTTCCTGTCTGCATAATGTTGCCGGCTTCAATAAAATCCTTAATGTTTTTATGCCTGTAAAATACTGCGTCCTCCTTAAA
>CAMYJJ010000095.1 GCA_947258735.1 Thermodesulfovibrionia bacterium
TCATGAGCAAACCCTATCAGGTTGAGCGGGTTTCCCTTCTGGGGCTTTTTTGACCTTATGACTTCGATATTATTTACATACGCAGCAAAAGGACCGTCACATACGATGGAGAATATCATGCGGGTTATCTTCTGATAGTCACGAACCGCAAACTCAGTCCGGACATATACTGTTTTGTACATTCCCTTCATGTCATGTAATATGGTCCTGTTCGTGCCTGTACCATACCCGAAACCTGAAGGACCTTCTTCCCATGATGAATCATCGAATCCCTTGTAATGCCAGTGCTTCGGCGGCTGGTCACTGTTTTTCAGGTAACGCCACCGGCTGCCTTCAGCAATATTTAATATATGTAATCCATATGCAGTCTGCAGGCAGAAAAATATACCACACAGCAGGATTATGAATATAATATTTTTTTTATTATTCAGTAATCTGTTTTGCATACAGCACACCACTTCCTTTGATATATTGTAATTGTTCTGACAATGGGTATTCAAGGTGTTATGAACGAAGATGATAGAAACAGGAACAGGAAATGACGTACAAGAAATGATTGCGTGTTATAGATAGTACATACGTGGTCAGATGCTTCCATATTTTGGAATTACCTGAGACTTGATATAGTCTCCCAGTTCGCCTATGGTCTGTGAAAATTGTTTGTTGCCAGAAAACTTGACATAATAATCTTCACATCCCAGTTCCTTACATTGCTCAATCTGTTGCATGTCATCAATCACAGATAGCATGATGATGGGGATGTTATTTACCCACCTGTCGCTTTTTAGTTGACGGAGGACCTCTATGCCATCGACATCGGGAAGGCGAACATCCAATAGAAGGATATAAGGGATCTCATCCTCGCGAAAAGGACCTGATCCTCTTTTGAAAATAAAATCCAGGATTTTTTCGCCGTTTTCAAAGAAAAGAATATCATTTGAAATCCCGGCGTATTTCAAATTACTGGAAATAAGCCCGGCATGACCATCATCATCTTCGGCCAGTAAAATAACAGCTTCCCTCTTCATTTATCCACCCTTTCATGAAGATTTAATATACGTGCCATGCAAATGTACACATAATAACTAACACGTTTTAATCATTATTAATATATTAATCCAGACTAAAAGTCAAGTTAATAATTATAATCATATAATATTTATTTATAATATATGCAAGTTAAAAAGAGATAAAAATAGTCAGAAAATCATGGGGCTTGCCAGGCAAGGCATAAGCAGCTACCGTTTCTCCCCTACTGTTGATGTCAAGAGTTCTGCATGGAGTTACAGCGCTCTCATTTTGATTGTTCACGTACATACCCTTTTATATAATCGATTGATTCAGCATTGTATACTGATTCACTGCTATTCGATTGACTATGGCCTTACCATTCATCATACTACTTACTAATCAGAGCGCTTTTTGATATACACAGATCTTGATTCCATGAATGAAAGGAAAAGAAGACTTCATGGATTATGAAATAAACAAAGTTACATTGAATGGGGAATTTAAGATCTGTCCCGCATGTGGTTATACAGACGGCTTTCACTCCATGTTTAAAAAAGAAGGTGATATAACAAAATGGCTTTTTATCTGCCCCTCATGCCATATTGTCTTTGATATAGGATTTACTGTCTAGACTGCGTTTAGCGCTTCATAGGCTTCCCTGTGCCCTGAGGTAAAATAATAATCGAGCTCAGCTTTTGCTATTTTTTCCGCTTCCCTGCCCATGTCCTGGTCCTGGTTCTGAATAAAGTGCTGGATCATCTCAAATTTGTCCTTCTGTAAATCAAGAAATGTTTTGTCTATTTCTGGGTTGGCCGGATAGTCTCCCTTGCCCTGTCCCTCGGTCAGAATTTCGGTAAAGGGTCTTCCCGACCGGGCCGCGGCTTTTTTGGCATCATTTACAGCATTGAGCCAGTCAGGATGCATGATCCGGTAGTAGTCCCTCATGACCTGCTTATTGAAATGCACAAAGTATGATTTATCATTATCGGTAATATTCATGGTCACCCGTACAGAATCAGTATCTATTGTGTCAACAAAGACAAGGTCGTTGCCGTCCTTTGCTATCTCCCATTTCAGGTCCCATAAATACAGCCCCATCCCGGAGAATATCTGCCTTAACATATAAGCCCCGAGGATGGCCATTACCATTGATCGCGCAAAGGTCTCTCCATCAAGGCTCGAAATCAGTGCGGCCTCCTGACGGCTTATGTTTCTGTCCTCTGGTTCGTATTTTGTTGTGAGGTCAACAAGAGGACTCTCAAATCTGGTCCAGGGGCTCAGTTCCCTGTCAAGTCCGAGTTCTCTCAGATAGGCATTTTTATGTGACTGGCTCAGCGCATTGTACTTTCTTAAAATGGATGAGCCGCTGGTTATTCCCAGCCTGACAATGTATTCCAGGGGAATGACAAAACCGTCTGCAGAGTGATATTTTTTATAATCATAAAAGTGCCAGCCCAGAACGTTTTTAAGCTCGGGCTTCTGAACAGCATACTTTTTTATTACTGTAAGGTTGCTCAGTTGTGAAGGAAACCCTTTTGCATGGACTTCTCCGGTGCTCCTGTCGAGCATACCGATATGGTGCGTCAACGCACCCTGTTGTTTATATGTTGAAAGGATATTTTCGAATATTCCGCCATCATCTTTTTCCATTATCCCTGAAGCAGAAACTGTTTTTGAAAGTTCTCCCCATGCCTCCGGGTTCTTTAATGCCTGAAACACAAAATGACGGAAACCGGCCCGTCCGATATCGCTTCCCTCTATATTAAATATGGTCCCGACATCAAAGACCGATCCTCCTGCTGTTGTCTGACTGATTAACAACCCAGGGTGATCAGGCACATCATACAGTTTTTGGACCGAACCCGTATAGCATGGGGAATCAAGCTTAACCTGTATCTTCTCCGGAATTCCGCTCATTATTTCCTCCGTCTACTTACTGCAGAAATTTTAAATATGCATCAGCATCAAGATATATTCGTGGTTAATAACGTAACGTTTCACGTGTATAATAGTCAATAATACAACCGAAGCAATCAGGAAATTATACTATATTGCTTAAGGATTGCATCGACAAAAGTCCCTTGAATAAATCAGGACATGTGTAAGATCAGATACAGGTGACTCTCCCTTTCCTGGTCATCCTGGCTTGCCAAATCTCCTGAATTATGATAAATAATGGATGAGTCTGAAAACATCTCTTTTTATTAATTTAAGAAATGGAGTACGTATAATGATAAGAATACATTTGATTGCTTTTATATTAGCTTTACTCAGTTCATATGCAGTTGCCTCAGCAGATATCGGGAAGGAAATTTTTGAAAAAAAATGCGGCAAATGTCATACGCATGAACGGTCTCTCGATAAAAACAGCGACCTGAATGCATGGAAACGGACCATAGCAAGGATGGCCAGGTATTCAGAAAGGGCAGGGCAAACCATATCAAATGAGGATGCTGACAGGATTGCACAGTATCTGGCCGGCAGGTCGCAGGCACAGGAAAACACCCCTGTTGAGAATGCCGAAGATAAAGAAATACAACAGGTGATGGATATAGAAAAACATGAGATGTTTGATTTTAAAAAAGTCAGAGTTGAGCAGTTCATAGAACCGGAAGTGTGTGAAAGCTGCCATTCTGAAATATTTGAGCAGTGGAACGGGTCAATGCACAGCAAGGCGTTTGTTGACCCTGTATGGAGGGCTGCAACAAAGCTGTTCTTCAAAGAAGCAAAGACTGCAGGGGAGGTCCTGGAAATGAAGGCATGTGTGAAGTGCCATACCCCGCTCGGGTTCCGCTCGTATGCAATATCATCACCTGCTGACGATTACGATAAACTGGCTGAACTTCCTGCCCAGGGAATCTTCTGTAACTGGTGCCACAACATCAGCGAAGTCAAGCATCTCGGGGATGCAGGCTATGAGGTTGAACCGGGAGGTGGGGAAGACGATCCTTCTACCATGCTCGGGCCGCGTAAAGATTCTGACTCACCGTTTCACCCGACCAAATATTCTGAGCTGCACACAAAATCCGAATTTTGCGGGCTCTGTCACAATGTATCTCATGCAGAAAACAAACTGCCCATAGAACAGACCTATAACGAGTGGAAAAACAGCCCTTATAATACAGGTGATCCTGAAACAACCGTTCACTGCCAGGACTGCCATATGCGGCAGCGTCCCGGAATTCCTGCAACGGGAAAGACCGAGAGGCCTGATAATCCGGGACAGGCAGCTGATGACGGACCGAAACGGGACCATATATGGACACACTATTTTGTTGGGGGGAATGCTGTTGTGACAAAACTGCTGGGAAGTGACACCCATGCATTAATGGCTATTGAACGTCTTCAGAACGCTGCAGACATTGAATTAATAAAGAGTGACACATACCGTAAAAACAGCCTCTCCCATATTCAGGTCAAAGTGCTTAATACAGGTGCAGGACATTACCTGCCGACCGGACTGACAGAAGTGAGACAGATGTGGCTGGATGTAACAATAACCGATGCCAGTGGAAAAACACTGTTGCGGTCAGGTGCACTTGATGAAGAAGGGGCCATTGATTCGACTGCCGTTCAATATTATACGCAGCTCGGTGATGCACAGGGCCGGCCGGTATTAAATGCTGCTCTGGCTGACAGGATACTCTACGATTATCGTGTCCCGCCTAAAGGGTATGTTCTTGAGACATATGCCTTTTATATCCCGGGAGATGCCACTGCACCATTGAAGGTTGAAGCGGCGCTCAAGTACAGGAGTGCATCACAGAGCCTTGCAAAGACTCTGCTTGGAGAGGGAGCTCCTCAAATACCTGTGATAGAAATGACAAAGTCGACGGAGAGCATTCACTTCTAAAGGAAGACATGTACTGCTGACGCCATTTCATTTTGGCATTATGCACCTGTATATTCGGGGCAGTTCAGTTCTGTAGTTTTTCACACAATACCGCACAGGTATATTCGCTTTTCTCTGCCCATATCATTCTTACCCCTCGCCTGTGCCCGGATTTTCAATTATACGTTACAGCTCTCGATGCGTCCCATGCAGAATACATCAAAAGCACTGTTCTGAATCAAAAAATATGCATAACAGTCTGAAATATCAATAAACTAATGTAATTATGTGAAAATGCCGATAACAGTATCACATGGACGTAGAATGAGTCTATGCATATATATAATTTCATATGTAATAACGTGCAGTTGTTTACTCAATGCACGCAAACTGGGTTGAACTATGCATTGCACTGAACAGGAAATGTATGATTGACGAACAGGACCATCTGCCTATTGACTCACGCTTACTGAGTGAGGCCATATATGAGCTTAATATCTCCCGCCATAATGTGTCTGTCTACCCGGAAGATCACCCCATCATTGATAAATCATTGACAGAGGCATTTAACAACGTTCAAAAACTCTTTGCCCTGAGAGCTGAATTTACCCTGGCCATTGCTAACGATACTATTATCATTGATAAACATTACCTTGATAAGAAGAATTCTTTTTTCCGGGACTTTGCTCTCTGTCTGAGCCAGAAAGACATTGCCTATGTAACGTTTATAAAGGGATTAAAAAAAGATGAGCTCTATTCGTTTCACCGGTTCTTGCTGGCCGACACAACTGAGGAATCTCCATCAAACATGCAGGCCCGGTTAAACGAATATAATCTCAGCCATATCACTATTGGATTTATTGATTATACGGCCTTCAGTCTGAATGAAGGCAAGACCGGGGAGGATGGAAACACGGTATCCCTGTGGGAACAGTACGTCTATGGTCTTATGCTCGGCAATATACAGTCTCAGGACGTATCAGGTGTTATCCAGGAAATCCCTCCTGTACGTATGGCTGAACTGATAAATACTATTGCTGATGCCCATTCCGATACGGGTAATTATAAAAATATAATTTCCTCATATATCGGTTCGTCCATCTCAAACAAACTTACAGACAAGGAATTCAGAAAACTCGTTGAAGTGGTACATAAACTGAGTCCTGATATAAAACAGCAGTTTCTCTCCTCTACGATGGACATTATATCTGATGATATGGATTCAGTACAAAAACTTCTGCAGGAGATGCCGCTTAATGACATATTGGATTTTCTGAGCATAATTAACGAGCAAATGGTCGTTATCCCGGAAGCCCTGAATAACGTTCTTACCAAGTTTTCTAAAATCCATAAAGGGATGACTGATGCACCGCGCATCGGCGGGGAGTTCATTGAGGATGACATATTGCTTTCAAATGAGGTCACCGGCCTCCTCTCAGATTCCAATTTCAGCACCTTTGTTTCTGATATCTATCACAAGGAAATTCAAAGCCTGATCCGGCATAATGCAGGGGATATAAGCCCTGAGCTGATCGAAGAATTTGAAAAACAGTGGAGTGATGAGCATATTGAAAATGTATTTCACGACATTGTTCTTGAGCTCATGTCGACTGAAAGGCTTGGTACAATTTCAGAGTCAGAATATGAGGATTACCTTGCTATTCTTAAGGAACAGATAGAACATTTCATCATAACTGGGCAGTATAAGATGGTACTTGACGCGTTAATGACCCTGGAAGCAAATGCTGTAAAGAATCCGCAAAATGATGTCATGGTCTCGGCATCACAGTTCTTTCATGAAGCTGAGTTCATGTCTCAGCTCGTACACTCTATCAGGCTGATAGGAAGGTCAAAGAGAGAAGATGTATATACGCTTTGTGAATTTTATAAAGATGAGATCATCCCCTTTTTAATGGATGCTCTTACTGATGAAGATTCTCCCTCTATCAGGAGGTTCTTAATCGGCCTTATTTCTCATTTTGGTGACATCGCATCTGATATTGCGATAACCCGTCTTGAGGACAGCAGATGGTTTGTGATAAGAAATATGCTTTTTATCCTGTTGGAATGCGGGAGTGACGACGCACTTCGCAAGGCCAAGCCATATTGTACCCATGAGAATCCAAAGGTCAGTTTTGAGGCAATAAAATGTCTTCTCAAGGCCGGGGATAAATCCGCTGTCAGGCCGCTGAGAAATTATTTAAAATCCAATTCAAGAGAACTATTAAAAAAGGCACTGTTACTTACCGGCGCATATAACGTAAGAGAAGTTGTTCCTGATCTGATTCAGATGCTTAACAAAAAATCATTGACTGGCGGGAACATTGAAGACAAGGTCGCTGTTGTCAGGGCCCTTGGACAGGTACAGGACCTGCGTGCCCTTGAAGCCCTGAACAATGTGCTTTCAACAAAGAAACTTCTGTTTAATGATGCACTGGAAAATCTGAAAAAAGAGGCGAAGATCGCGCTCAAACAATATACCCGCAATAAAGACGGAGAATCAGCAGATACATCGCGTGACGAGAGCGCTCAATATAAATAGGCCATGGAACATATAAAACATTTTATATCAACCTTTATGACTGCCGTCTCAAACTGCTCGCTTTACTCACGGGACCATGACGCATTTGATGATCTTGCAAAAAAAACGCATTCCCTGCTTCTTGATGTTATAAAGGACCGCCTGGAGTTAATGCTTCTGGAAAAAGAACTGGTGGTCAACAGCAAACCCTTCAGGTTCAAGGGGCTGCATAAAAACAGTATCATCAAGCGCTTCAAGAAGAAAGGGATTGCCCGCGTTGACTTTCTGCCGGGGGTTACCCTTCCTGAAGTAAAGCAGTTTATAATTGACATGTCTTCCCCTGATAAAAATCTGAAACTCTATCCACACATTAAATTCGGCACCATTGATATCAATGTGTCTGTAACCGAACAGGACGGAGTACTTGAACAATATTCCATTCCAGAAAATATCGAAAAGGTGAAAGATATTTTTCATGTTACGTCCCCGTTCAGGAAGCTCAATATTGCAGGCATTGATGAAGTCGTGGTACATTTTATCGCCTCAATTAAAAGGGAAGCCAATATTCTTAAGTATCTGAACCCGGTAAAAATGTTCAGTGAATACACATACACGCACGCCACCAATGTTGCGATGATTTCTGTCTTTATGGCTGAATCTATCGGCGTAGATAATGCTTTATTGCATGATATAGGGGTAGCTGCCCTCCTGCATGATACGGGCAAAATGTTTATCAGCAATGAAGTCCTTGAAAAAACCGCCACGCTTGACGAAAAGGAGTTTACTGAAATTCAGAACCATTCGCTCTACGGCGCAAGGTATCTGGCAAAAATTGATGATGTTCCCCGTCTCGCCCCGATCGTTGCATTTGAACACCATATGAAATATGATCTGACAGGGTATCCTGTGTTAAAAGCAAACGGACGAAAGCAGCATATCTGCAGCCAGATCATTGCGATCGCCGATTTCTTTGATGCCCTGAGAAGCCAGCGTCCTTACAGAGAATCCATGAATATCAAGAATATCCTTGCACTGATAAAAAAAGGATCGGGCAATGATTTCAATCCGGTCCTGGTAGATAATTTCATAGGAAACATTGAGCAAATATTCTCCAAAACGGAATAATAAGATATTTATGTAATCAGTAAAGACAGCTATTGAATTCCAAACAGTTTTCTCGCTACCTTCCCGGTTACTGTTTCTTTTGCCTGTAACGCTCCGTATGGACATACTTCTATACAGCAGAAACATCGGATGCATTTGTCATAATCAAAATATATTTTCTTCTTCCCATTCCTGATGGCCAGCGCTGGACAATATTTCCAGCATTCACCGCACATTTTGCAAACCTTGTCATCACAGACAGGTCTCTGAACAAGATGCTTTCTGATAAAGCCATGCATGCGGGCAGGTCCGAATACAGCGGGTGAAATGTCCGGGAGCTTAAAACCTGTTATAACAGGCATATCGCCATCAATCACCACTTCATCAGGGACCGGACTATGAAGTGCAGACATTTTATTGGTAAGTAATATGTCAGGTTCAAGGCCAAGCATCTTACATACGGTTAAGTCCATGGCTGCGGCACTGTTGCTCCCGAGCAGGAGCCCAAGCTTTTTGGGTGTCCCTCCTTTGCCCGGACCCTGGCCCTCCATGGCAAGGATACCATCCATAATTGTCATAGTAGGATTAACAGCCTTACAGACTCTCGCAAGCAGATCAGCAAACATCTCCCTGTCTACACCGGCCCTCATATGCCATTCAGGTTTTTTCATGCCTACAATGCAGCCGAACATGTTTTTCACGGCCAGCGTAAGTTTCATCTGGGCATGGGTCTTGAGCTTAGGCAGGTTTATAAGAACATCAGCCTCGATCGCATCTCTGGCTATCTCTATGTTGTTAAAGGGCCTGCCCACATCTATGTTCACTGTCTCGGTAAACTCTCTGCATTCAGCATCAAGTCCCTGAAGCGCCTGTGTTATGCCGCTTACACTGAGAATTTTTTTAAACGATCCGATCGCAGGACTGTCAGATATCCGGGGGACTGCACCTCTTTCATTGATATACGCAACCACGGCCTTGATGAGAAGCGGATGGGTCACGACCGCCCTGTCAGGTGCAGCAGGGGCAAGCAGGTTTGATTTTACCACAACGCGGCTGTTTGGGCCGATGTCCCTGCCTCCCAGGAAATCCATCATTTGAAATATAAGCGGTCTCAGGAGGTCATAATCATATTCGGCTTTTCTGATAAATACCTTTGTCATAATTGATGTATTGTAACAGACCGGATGTCAGGGAATGCATCTGTAAGACAGGGATAAGCAATGTCAAATTTGCGCAACTATTCATATATAAATTATTTTTTTTCTGTAACCCCAAAATGATAATGTCCTATTACAGCAAAGTAGAAATGTCAGGTATAGGATATGCTAAACTGCCCTATTTTAAAGGAGGGCAGTCTACCATCAGCATCATCTATCGCAGCAAGCTGACAACAGCCAAACCATCTGTGAGGACTTCCATCCCACTGCACCAGCATTCCTGGACATGCTTTCCTGGGGCGTCGGCTTCTATGCTTTAAAGCTCTCCTTGTCCGCTTTGCTTTTTGTCCATTTGATCTCCGTATCTTTCTGACCGTTTCTCTACTTATAGTAATTCCTTCCCGCTCTTCTAATATTTCTGTGAAATGACTGTCATTAGTATTCTCATACTTGCTTTGGTGTAGCGCCCAATTAAGATGTCACCATTTTGTTCGTGGAATTGGTTGACACATTCCCCTTCCATTTAAGTAAACCGTATTTAGATAATGCAGTAATCACAGCTTTTCGTCGAGCATTTTC
>CAMYJJ010000096.1 GCA_947258735.1 Thermodesulfovibrionia bacterium
ACAGGTATGCCAGCAGTATTGAAGCTGTGATGCCCGCAATATCAGCAATCAGTCCGCATGTAACTGCATAACGGGTCTTCCTGATCCCGACAGATCCGAAGTAGACGGCTATAATGTAGAAGGTGGTGTCAGTGGCCCCCTGTACGATCGACGATACTCTGCCGACAAATGAGTCTGCACCATATGTATTCATGGCGTCTACCATCATGCCCCGTGCTCCGCTTCCGCTGAGCGGTTTCATGAAAGCAGTCGGCAGTGCAGCGGTAAAATCAGAATCAATATTGAGTGCAACCAGCATCTTCTGGATCAGACTGACAATCATATCCATGGCCCCTGAAGCCCTGAACACACCCACTGCAACGAGTATGGCTATGAGGTACGGAATTATTTTAACAGCAACAGTAAAACCGTCGCGGGCGCCATTTATAAATGTTTCATACACATTGACCTTTTTGATTACGGCAAGAAGGATAAAAGAAGTTATGATGGAAAACAGCAGGAGATTTGCAGCTACACCGGAAACAGTTGCTATCTCCTCCCTGCTCATCTGAGACAGGAAAAATATAATTGTACCAATGAGAAGGGCAAATCCTCCGAGGTATGACATGATCACTTTATCCAGTAAATTGATCCTTTGATATATGGAAACACTTATGAGGCCTGCCAGTGTTGAAAAGGATGTTGCGAGCAGGATGGGGATGAATATATCTGAAGGATCAGCAGCCCCCATCTGAAACCGGTATACCATTATTGTGACAGGTATCAACGTCAGTCCGGATGTGTTTAAAACAAGGAACATAATCATGCCGTCAGATGCAACATCCTTGTTCCTGTTGGTGTTCTGCATTTCCTTCATTGCCTTAAGCCCGAGGGGAGTGGCTGCATTGTCAAGGCCAAGCATATTGGCAGAAATATTCATCATGATCGAACCTATGGCTGGATGGTCCCTCTCCAGTTCCGGAAACAGACGATGGAAAAAAGGACCGACCGCCCGGGAAAATATGTTGACCACACCGCCTTTTTCTCCGATCTGCATCAGCCCCATCCAGAGCGTCAGGACACCGGTCAGCCCGAGGGAAATTTCAAATCCTGTTTTGGCGTATTCGAATGTAGCATTCATGATATTGGAGAAGACGTCAACATCATGAAAAAAAACAAGCTTGATAATGGCTATCACAAATGAACTGAGAAAGAATCCGACAAAGATGTAATTTAAAACCATGCATTATAGTACCACAGTGATATAGCCGGTACTGACACCAATGGAGATACGGAAGGAAAATTCTGATATTAATATTTTAGGGTCTAATTCCCCGTGACTTGCCACGTTTGTCATTCCGGTAGTCTGTTGAGCCGGAATCCAGGCTTGCCGAACTCTGGATTCCCGGTCAAAAGATCTCGGGAATGACAGTAATTAATACCCCGTCTGCTTGTAGCGGGGAAGTTTATTATCCTGTTTGCAGAGGGATGATAGGTGTAACTATCAGGACTTTTTAGATGCCTCAAGGATGAAACCATCAACCAGATCGACAAGTTTGACAATTTCAGGCTTGCTTATCTGGGCGTCAGCGCCGACAGACTTGCACTTTACAGACATTTCAGTACTGATCAGGGATGAAAATACGATACACGGGATATGTTTTAAATTATCATGTGATTTAATGTTTTTAATCAGATGTAGTCCGTCCATCTGCGGCATTTCTATGTCAGAGACAATAACATGTATGTGGTCCTCAATTGCCCGGAAGTTTTCACCATTCACTATTGAGGTCAATCTGTCCCAGGCTGTCTGTCCGTCATTGGCACTGATAACCCTGTATCCGGCCTTTTCCAGGGTGCTGACTATTATTTTCTGTATATATTTTGAATCTTCAACAACGAAAACTGAATATGCCGCACGGTCCAGTTGCTGTTCCTGCTCATTTATTATATCAGCAGCATCACCGGTCATCCCTGAATCAGGGTAAATATCCGATGTTATTTTTTCATAATCCAGTAAAAGAACCATTCTGTCTTCAAGTTTAATAACAGCGGTAACACTGCCTGATTCAGATGAGCTCATCCCTGCAAGATGCTCTATCTGCTGCCATGACAGCCTCTGGATGCCAACAACTTTACTTACACAGAATCCGACCGTCGTATTATTAAAATCACTGACTATAACATATGACGATGCCCTGTCTGTATCATCTACAAGCCCAAGGTGCCTCTGCATATTAATAATTGGTACTACTCTGCCGCGCAGATCAACAATCCCGTCAAGCGAGGGATGTTCATTGGGAACAGGGACGGTTGCATCAGGAAATCTTATTATTTCACGTACCTTTGCAACATTAATTCCATATGTGTTATTCCCGATGAGAAACTCCACTATTTCGAGTTCATTTGTTCCTGACTCCAGAAGAATGTCTGTTCGTTGTGTCGATGTACTCATTCCGGTTTACTCCTTACCTGATATCCCTTTCGTTTTGCTCCATGTATGTTGCACTATCTGCTATGTCACCAAACGGTTTTTGACCATCCGCACTTGTGCTCACCAGAATACCTGTATATATATACGGAATAATTGAAATGATCTTTAGGGGTCTTCAGGAAAGGCGGACGGTATTACCTATATGCCATCACATTAGACCTGCTTGAATGCATTCTTTTCAGGTCCATACCGGTGAAATTACATTTACATGTACTTCTCCGGCAGCTCACTTGAGTGCTGGTTTCAATTCAGGTCAATACAAAGGGTGATACCCGTATCAGGTTTAACTGGACTGATTCTTCACGCTCAAGGGTATAAAGGGTGTTATTGGTTCTGAATAAGTAATCTGGGGCCGTCTTTAAACAGGGTCTCTACCTTGTTTACTTTAACTATTGCCATTACCACGCCGACACCAAATTTGGGATGGTCTATTAATTCATCTACAGCAAAACTTTCATTCGTTCTGTACGATCTGGCACCTGAAAGGTCTCCTCCTGAGAGTTTTGTAATATGTTCATTATAGATTTCTTCAGGCGTCTTTCTCTTCCTTCCGGCCCTTTTAACAGTTTTGCCGGTTTCAGGCGGCTTTGAACGAAAGTTGTGCAGACCATTACAGGTGTTGCATTTGACCTTTTTTGGCTTATTATCAACTATTGCTATAATTGTATGACCCAGTTCATGTTTGCATTTCGTACACCATGATACAACTTCTCCGCCTACGGTATCTCCGTTTGTCATTTTTTCCCTCTATTGTTGAATGGTTTAATAAAGTGCATATATTACCTTATTACCTTATAAATTGCCTGCCACGATTAAAAATATATATAATGATCATGTTAATATGAAAATTATAATATATAACGGATCACCAAGGCAGACATTTCATACGATTGAATTTGGAGGAGGATGAAGATATGAACCAGTCAATTACTGTATTTAAACCATATCCTTTCAGAAAGGGACAAAAAATAAGAATAGACGGGTCTAGACGTAATGGTGACTGGGAAGTGGTTGACATAACAGACCGCAAGGTAACCCTCCGGTGTCCTGTATCCAACCGGCAGTTTGAGTGGGACCTGTTCTGTTATTATGTGAAAGATGAAAAAAATGCAGTCTGGCCGCAGAAAGACTGATAACAATCCGGTTACAGAGAAGGAAATGTCATAGATGATAATAAAATAATTGCAGTGTCAGGAATACATAGTATGTTATTCAGATCAGGTGCAGTACGTATCTATTGGGGAGTTTTTATCCTGGGGGCAATTTTTTTTCGGAGAGGTTTCTCTTTACAGACCCGGCAAATTGTAGACCCTTTTGCATCATAGCAGCCTTCTTTATCAATCATTTTCTCCAGGTCATCGCAATAAATTTTTTTATGTTTCATGTACTTAGTTTAGGTATCCCTGAATTTAAAAGCAAGGAAACTCCATAGTTAAAGGGTTTTTTCATGATTAAACGCACATGTTTTCCTGATTTGACACTGATTGTCCATAATCCAGATAAGGATTTGAGGCAGCAACTCAAGAGATGCTGCCTCAATATTAAATGCTTTATAATGTGTTTATGTAATACCTGTCTGCCGATTGGCAGGATTATCCCTTTGGACCCCTGAATCCTGGAATCCTTGAACCTTATTCTTTTATCATTTAAAATTTAAAAAATGAGTTGTAACATGAAGTCGTGATTATAGCTTAATATTCATGTATAGTAAGTGTAATGAAATTTAAAGACCTGCATATTCCCAAAAAAGTCCTGGAAGGAATCAAGGCTGCCGGCTTTAGTGAATGCACTCCTGTCCAGACACTTACATTACCGGTAGCGCTCAATGGGAACGATGTTGCAGGTCAGGCACAGACAGGCACAGGAAAGACTGCTGCTTTTTTAATTGCCGTATTTTCCCGAATGCTCAAGCTGCCGCCGCCCGGCAGAGGACCTTTCCCACGCGCTCTCATTATTGCACCGACCCGTGAGCTTGTGGTCCAGATAGAAGAAGAGGCAAAGCTGCTTGGAGGACCGGCAGGGTTTAAAATATTATCAGTGTTCGGAGGGGTTGATTATCTGAAACAGCGTGAGCAGCTGTCAAAGCAGGTTGATATTTTGATAGGAACCCCGGGCCGACTTATTGATTATCTCAAACAGAAAGTCTATAGCCTCAAACAAACCCAGTTTCTGGTAATTGATGAAGCTGACCGCATGTTTGATATGGGTTTTATCAGTGATCTCAGATTCTTGCTCAGGAGGATGTCACCGTACAGCAAACGGCAGTCCATGCTCTTTTCAGCTACTCTTTCCAACCGTGTTATGGAATTATGTTATGAACACATGAACATGCCTGAAAAGTTTTCGGTCACTCCTGAGAAGGTCACGGTTGAGCTGATTGAACAGGAAATGTATCATGTCGGCCTCTCTGAAAAATTCGGATTTCTTCTGGGGTTTCTCAGAAGAGAGCCAGGGGGAAGATATCTGGTTTTTTGCAATACAAGGGCAGCGGTTGAAAAACTTGAGTCGCTTCTGAGCGCAAACGGAATCTCCACGGCGGCCATCACAGGTGACCTTCCGCAGAAGAAAAGGATGCGGGTGCTGGCTCATTTCAAAGAAGGTTCCTTACCTGTGCTTGCCGCAACTGATGTGGCCAGCCGCGGGCTGCATATTGACGGCGTAACTCACGTAATCAATTATGATCTGCCGCAGGACCCTGAGGACTATGTTCACCGTATAGGCAGGACTGCCCGTGCCGGGGCAACAGGAAAGGCCGTCAGCCTGGCCTGTGAAAATTATGTTCATTCCCTTGAAAGTGTTGAGGAGTATATAAAACAGAAGATACCGGTCATGCCTATAACCGAGGACATGATAGTTACAGAGTATCTCAGAGGGGCTGTCCGCTCCCACAGGAAAAATGAAAGCCCCAGAGGCAGAACATCAGGGCAGGGCCGCACCAAATCAAAACCGTCCCGGTCATCAACAACCGGCCGTGGAATTGATAAGCAGGGACAACGGGAAAAGCAGAGAAAAAAATCTTTTAAAAAGCATGCCGGCCGTCAGGACAGAAAGCACTAGCAGTTTCCTGTTTCATATATTCACATTAATCAATCTTCATTAAATATATCTAATCTGGTATTATGGTCATCACGTCTTTTTAGAGCGACGTCGTATCGTGTTGATTTATTCGTATCCGGATTTTAGAAACAATACTGATTCAATATTACATTAAAAAAGGAGAATGAAATCGAACATTACCTTCAGATAATATCTTCAGAACTGGCCGTAAAACCATGGCAGGTAAAAGCAGCGGCCGAGCTTCTTGATGAGGGAGCAACAGTCCCTTTTATTTCCCGTTACCGGAAAGAGGCAACAGGCACGCTGGATGAAGTTGCTGTCGCTTCTGTCAGGGACAGACTTGAACAGTTAAGAGAGATGGACAGGAGACGTACTGCAATTTTCAAGTCACTTGAAGAGAGAGGTTTGCTTACTGATGAACTTAAGAAGAAACTTGATGATGCTGATTCCATGACCGGGCTTGAGGATATCTATTTGCCGTTCAGGCCTAAACGCCGGACACGGGCAACTGTAGCTAAAGAAAAGGGGCTTGAACCTCTTGCCGTCTTAATATTTGCCCAGAAAGAGATCAATCCTGAACATGAAGCCGGAATGTATATTGACAGTGAAAAGGGTGTTGACTCTATCGATAATGCCCTTGCAGGAGCGCGGGACATAATCGCTGAATGGGTCAGTGAAGACCAGCGTGCGAGAGAGAAGATGCGTGCGCTATATATGACAAAAGGGACGGTTAAATCAAGGGTGGTCTCAGGAAAAGAAACAGATGGAATGAAATACAGGGACTATTATGAATGGGAAGAGCCTGTACAAAAGATCCCGTCCCACAGGATGCTGGCACTTCGCAGGGGGGAGAGTGAGGAGTTTCTCATTCTCCGCATTCATCCTCCTGAAGATGATGCGATATCTCTGCTTGAATCTATTTTTATAAAGGGCACTGGACAGGCTTCTGCGCAGGTCCGGTTGGCTGTTCAGGACAGCTATAAAAGATTGCTTTCATCATCAATCGAGACAGAGATACGGCTTGCCGCAAAAAAGCGCGCTGATAAGGATGCAATTCAGGTATTTGTCGATAACCTGAGACAGCTCCTTCTTTCACCGCCGCTTGGAAGAAAAACAGTGCTTGCTATCGATCCCGGATTCAGGACCGGGTGCAAACTGGTGTGCCTGGACCGTCAGGGGAAGATGCTTCATAATGACACGATATACATTCAGTCTTCAGAAAAGAAGATGAATGAGGCTTCAGCAAAGATTAAACATCTGTGCAATGAATACAGGATAGAAGCAATTGCCATAGGAAACGGTACTGCAGGCAGGGAAACGGAAACCTTTATAAGAAATATCGGTTTATCTGCTGACATTCATATTGTAATGGTAAATGAAAGCGGGGCCTCTGTTTATTCTGCTTCTGATGTTGCACGGGAGGAGTTCCCTGGGCATGATGTGACTGTCCGTGGTTCTGTTTCAATCGGAAGACGCCTGATGGACCCTCTTTCAGAACTCGTAAAAATAGACCCCAAGTCAATAGGCGTAGGACAGTACCAGCATGATGTTGACCAGTCTGAGTTGAAGAAAAGTCTTGATGATGTTGTGATCAGTTGTGTGAATGGAGTAGGAGTTGAGGTTAATACAGCCAGCAGGCAGCTCCTTACGTATGTATCAGGCCTTGGACCGCAGCTCGCCAGAGCCATTGTTGATTACAGAAATGATCATGGTTCCTTCGCTAACCGGGAAGATCTTAAAAAGGTGCCCCGCCTTGGACCAAAGGCATTTGAACAGGCAGCAGGATTTCTTCGTATCAGTGATGGTGATAACCCTCTGGACAGTTCAGCGGTCCACCCGGAAAGTTATTATATAGTTGATGCAATGGTTAAAGATATGAATCTTAACTTACTGGAACTAATGAACAATGAAGATATAAGGGCAAGCATTGATCTGTCTCGTTATGTGACCGAACATGTGGGAATGCCCACCCTGACTGACATAATGGATGAGCTTGATAAACCGGGCAGGGACCCGAGAGAGCAATTCGAGACCTTTTCTTTTACAGACGGTGTAGAGAAAATGAATGACCTGAAACCCGGGATGAAACTTCCGGGCATTATAACCAATATAACGGCCTTTGGTGCATTTGTTGATATCGGGGTACATCAGGACGGTCTTGTGCATATAAGTGCGCTTGCTGACAGGTTTGTAAAAAATCCGGCAGATATCGTGAAGGTCCAGCAGAAGGTAACGGTGACAGTAATGGAGGTTGATATTCAAAGAAAACGGATAGCACTATCCATGAAGAGCGGGCAGAGAAATCCTGAAGAAAAGAGTGAAAAGGCAGCAGGGAGAGATGAAAGCAGAAAGGCAACAAAGACAGGTAAAAAACCCGGGCGGAAACCTGTACATAATAAAAAGGCACAAAGCAGATTCAGAAACAATCCCTTTTATGAAGCATTTAATAAAATTAAAGCTGAAACATGATATTGCTAATTAATCGTAAGTATGTGATGTCATACCCGTGAAAACGGGTATCCAGATTCTTTTCCGTAAAATCATGGAAGCAGAACAAAAGGCAGGCTATTATTTTAAATTGAAAACACTGGATTCCCGATCGGGGTCGGGAATGACAGGCAACGAAAAGAAAAAAGAACAAAAAGCTTCTTATTACTTAACGAGAATGAGAAAAATAATACTTGCATCAGCATCACCGCGAAGAAAAGAAATCCTGGCGAATACAGGTCTTGCATTTACCGTATGCAAAAGCAGCTACGAAGAGGACCTTGCCATATCAAAGGAACCAAGAGCACTTGCGAGATTTCTTTCGAGAAAAAAAGCTGAAGATGTTGTGCAGAAGTACCCTGATGCAATCGTCATTGCCGCTGATACATTTATTGTTTATAGGGACAAACTTCTTGGCAAACCGTCCAGTTCTGCTGATGCACGAAGGATGTTAAAGACATTAAGCGGAAAAGCGCACTCAGTTATTACGGGCTTTACTGTCATAGACAGCAGGAGCAATAACAAGGTATCCAGATCAATAGAGACTAAAGTTTATTTTAAAAAACTTAAACAGGCAGAGATAGATGCTTATGTCAAATCCGATGAGCCTCTGGACAAGGCAGGCGCTTATGCCATTCAGGGGCTTGGCGCTGTTTTTATAGAAAGAATAGAGGGTGATTTCTTCAATGTTGTAGGGTTACCGATTTGCGCCCTGGCAGAGAGTCTTAAGAAATTTGGAATTAACATACTTGCTTAACGTTGAAAGTTTAACGGTGATGGAATAATCGAGCATTCGAACTTTTGAGCTTTCGCACTTCCGAACTTACACACTATTTATGAATATATACAAAGAACTGGACCGTCTTAACCCGAGACAGAGAGAAGCTGTGATGCATACGGAAGGACCTTTGCTGGTCCTTGCCGGAGCTGGTTCGGGTAAGACCAGGGTGATTACGATGAGGACAGCATATCTCATAAACAACGGTGTAAGCCCCTCATCAATACTTGCTGTTACCTTTACAAACAAAGCGGCCAGGGAGATGCAGGACAGGGTAAAATCAATGGTGCCAGGAGGGGCAGGGCTTCCGGTCATCTCTACATTTCATTCCATATGTTTACGGATACTCAGAAAAGAGATAGACCATCTCGGATATAGAAAAGACTTCACTATTTATGGCACTTCTGAACAACTTTCTCTGATGCGCAATATAATGTCTGATATCAAGTTTTATGATAAAAGCTTCAAGCCTGAATCTGTACTGGAAAGGATAAGCCGGACAAAAAATGCATACACCCATCCGGACAGTAATGAGACCGATGAATCTGTTGAAGAGGCCTCTGAACTGATTTATCCACGATATCTTGAGGCCCTTAAAACAATGAATGTGCTTGATTTTGATGATCTGCTTCTCCTTACATTAAAGCTGTTCAAAAAATACCCTGATGTGCTTGAAACGTACAGGGAGCGTTTCAAGTATATAATGGTCGATGAGTACCAGGACACAAACAGGGTACAGTATGGTTTTATAAAACTCCTTGCAGGGAAGAGAAACAACCTCTGCGTGGTCGGCGATGATGACCAGTCCATTTACGGGTGGAGAGGCGCGGACATAAGCAACATACTTGATTTTGAAAAAGATTTTCCCGGCGCACGCACCCTGCGTCTGGAGCAGAACTACCGATCCACCGGCATCATCCTCAAGGCAGCCAATACACTGATCGCCAACAACGACGCGCGGTTGGGAAAAAATCTCTGGACTGAGGGTAACGACGGTGAACCCATCCAGTTGTATGCCGCGATGAATGAACAGGACGAAGCACGCTTTGTCATCGGACACATGCAGGATTTGATCGACAAGGGTGAGGCACGCAATCACATGGCCGTATTGTATCGATCCAATGCACAGTCGCGTGTTTTCGAGGATCGTCTTTTGCAGACCGGCATACCGTATCGCGTCTACGGCGGTCTGCGCTTTTTCGAGCGCCAGGAAATCAAGGATGCATTGGCCTACCTGCGCCTGTGCGAGAATCGTGAAGACGACGCTTCCTTTGACCGCATCGTCAACCGGCCACCGCGTGGTATCGGCGAGCGTACGCTGGCTAGCTTACGCGAGCGCGCACGCCTGCAGAAAATTTCCC
>CAMYJJ010000097.1 GCA_947258735.1 Thermodesulfovibrionia bacterium
CTGTTCATATGTTTAGTATTATAACACTGGGTGTTTATATGAATTATGTGAATACGTATTTATTATATATACAAAGAATTACAATAACATGCCGATAGCATTCATCTCTTTCTACGCATACATTTCCCTCCTGGTATCCAATTTCAGATTGTTCAAGCAATGAGTGAAATGACGCGAAAAAAATCAAAATTCTGGAAGTTTCTGGGCATAGCGCTTCTGATTTACGGCATTGTCTTCTTTCTTCTCAGAGGACCGTACCTTTCCAATTATTTTAAGAGGATTTTTGTCCCTGTCCTTGAAAATCTTACAAGGGAAAGAATCATTATTGATAAGGCTGCTATTAACCTGTTCCCATTTTATCTGCAGGCAAAAGGATTTAAGATGTTTGACAAGGATGGAAACAGGCTGCTCTGGATATCCAAGACACGCTTATACATTGATGTTCTTGGTTTATTCTCAAAGGACATAAGAATAAGAAGATTTTATTTAAAGGAGCCGAGGTTGACGGCAAATGAGGTTGATGTCAAACGGATAGCAGAAAATATAGAAACGTCTTTGTCAGGTGGAGTAAAAAAGCAGTTCAAGGTTTCTTTGAAAGGGATCAAGCTCATCAATGGAATGATCGACTACAAGGACAGGGATGGAAAGGCTGGTATATCGGTAAGGGGAATGTTTTTTGATCTGGTGCCGAAATGGAGAAGTTCAAGGGCAGAACTGGAACTGAATGATTTTACGGCACGACTGCCCGCCGGATCGGAATTAAAGGGTGAAGTTGCAGCCAAGATAAGGATCACAGATGTTAATATTGATATTTCCAGATTGCAGGTGAGAACTCCGAAATCAACCCTGAAACTGGATGGGGATATAAACAGGACCTCTGATTGGGCAGTGACAGGAGGGGAGCTTTCTGTACAGGCCCGGGTTGACGGCACTCTGAATCTTGCAGAAAAAAACGGTTCCCGATGGCCCGACGTTCAATTGGAACTTGCTACAGACAGCTGGTTTCATCTTGAATCATTAATGGAAGTGCTTCATGTTGATAAACAGGTCACTGGTAAACTCGCTGCCCAGGGTCTCATCACAGGGGTGTATCCTGATATACAGGGAAAAGGGAAAGCGACCCTTGACAACGCTGTCATTGAAGGACTGCCAATTGATGATGTGAGAGGAAATATATCATATCAAAAGAAAAAATTTGCCCTTCAGGAATTTACTGCGAAAACATATGGAGGAAACCTGGAGGGTGATGCGTTTCTCTTGTTACCTCATGGAGATTATCATGTTGATGCAACGGCCGACGGCGTGAGCAGTCCTGAGTTTCTCAAATATATACATTGGGAGCCTCCTATTCCAAAAGGTGAGGTGGGCGGCTCATTTCAGCTTGATCACGAGCATGGCAGGTGGATAGATATTATAGCTGATATCAATTATATGAACACATACGAGAGAGTGGGGAATATACTGGACAGAGTAATCTCTATCTGTACTGACCTTGATATGAAGGATAAAGTGATTGATCTCAGCAATACGGTGTTTACAACATCCGTGTCCGATCTGTACCTGAATGGTGAGGTAAATCTTAATACCGGCATACTAGGTCTTGAGCTGGAACTGCAAAGCAGGAATATATCTGATTTGACGGCTCCCTATTACGAGAGATTTATAGCACCTGCAAGCTTCCTGGGAAGAGCATCCGGGCCTGCAGAAAACGTTGATATAACAGGAACACTTGAAGCATATTCCGGAGATATTCATGGTATTCCCTTCACCTCTGGAACAGCTGATTTTATCTACAACAAAAAATCACTTTCTGTCAGCAGGCTGAGGATCATGCAGGGTGATGCTGAATATCATGTTACCGGATCTATCGATTTCAGAAAGGCCGATGAACTCTTCTCTTTTCTGGACCCTTATTACCGGGGTGAGGCAATGGTCAAGAACGCAGACATACACCCTTTTATCACTGCATCTTATAAAGAACTCCCCATAACAGCCCTTGCTGACGGAATCATAACATTTGAGGGTGATGCAGACTCATATACAGGAAAAGGGGATCTGCTGCTGAAAAATTGCGACGTGTATGATCAGAAACTGGATGAAGTAGGGGTAAAAACTACGTTTACACCTGAGGGCATGAATTTCTCTCCGGTCAGTGCCAAAAAGGGAAATGCTCAGATGAAAGCTGAGGGACAGCTGGATTTTAATAAGAAATACAGCATGACAGCCAGAATGGACAATACCAGAATAAGTGACATATACCTTTTTAACTGGGCCCCGTTTGATCTGCTGTTTGGAGCAGACATTAAAGGGGCAGGTTCTATTGATGATCCTGAATTCAGCTTTGACATGGATGTTCTGGAAAGTACATACCTGAAAATCCAAGCAGGTGGGGGCAAAGTGACAGGTAACCTCAGGGGAAGAGACCTGAAGATGAACGGGGTCTTGAAAGATGGACTGATCACGGCAGAGGCGGAAGTAGAACTTTTAGAGTTTCCCATATGGTCCATGGATATGGCATTCAACAGGGGGAGGTATGAATTTATGGTAAAAGATATGTTTGCTGGTTCTCCAGATGACATAACCCTGTCACTGGAAGGCGGGATGAATATGGTGGGAAGGGGGCTGGAATTTTTATTGCAGTCTGAGGTGGGCTATATGGAGGTAAATGCTTTTGGATATAACCTCAAAAACAGCAGCAGTATCGTATGGGAATATCTGGACGAGGAACTCAAGATTGTATCATTATCTTTATCCGGTGATGATGCAGAGGTAACTGTCGCTGGATCTGCAAAAATTGAAGACAGTTACCGGCTTTCTCTTGATGGAGAATTGCGTGTTGCACCTCTTACGGGTATAAGTGAAAATATTGAGTCCTTGCGAGGGCAGGCTGATTTTGCTGTTGATGTGGGCGGACCATGGAATGCGCCTGAGTTCTCCGGGGTGGTACATATTGAAGATATTACCGCTGATTATTCTGATTTTCAATATATTATTGGACCTGCAAGCGGGACTGTTTATTTAAATAAGGACAGAATGTCTTTTGAGGCGCTTGATACAAAATTTGCCGGCGGATCAGTCATTATGTCAGGTGCAGGATTTTTTAAGGACCTCCTTCTTGACAGGCTGTATGTTTCTGCTGACATTATGGGTATCAAGGTCAGGCCTGCTGAAGGGGTAAGGGCGACATTAGATGGAAAGTTGTTCTATGGGACCTCTTCAAAGGGATCTAATATTACGGGCAATATAGAAATTGAAAAGGCGAAATATGAGAGAAGGACCGACTGGAGTGAATGGCTGATCGGTCTCAGGGAAGCCAGGGGAGGGAATGGTGAGTATCCGGCAGGATTAAAGGACACAGCCCTGAATATTAATATTCAGGGGACTGAAAACATTACCATACAGAACAACCTCGCACGAAGTCCTGTGAGCATGTCGCTTAATTTAATAGGTACAGTATCAGATCCGGGCATTATCGGAAGGTTTGAATCGGACGAGGGTACGATATACTTCAGGGGAAATGAGTTCAGGATACTTGAAGGAAGCAGCATAGACCTCGTGGATCCTGAGGGAATTGTTCCTTTGTTTCATATTCTGGCCGATACCTATAGAAATAATTATTACATCAGGTTGTCGCTGGACGGGACTACTGAAAATATATCATTATCCCTGTTTTCTGACCCACCCCTTTCTGAAGAAGACATTCTCTCACTGTTGACCTTTGGCCAGCTGAGCAAGGAAACGAAAGGGCTTGAGGGCGGTATCGCAGCCAGTGAAGCAACAGCCCTTCTTACAGGAGGGTTTCAAAAAGAGGTGGAATATATTACAGGATTTGAGCGGTTCGAAATAGAGCCGCACACCACTACCGAAGGTGCCTTCAGTCCCAAGGTGACCATCGGAAAGAGAATGCTTGAAGACAGGATATTTGTGATATATTCGCGTGCCATCGGCACTGCTGAAGAGCAGGTTGTTAAAGTTGAGTATAAACTGGACAAGAACCTGTTTCTTGTTGGATCAAGAGATGAAATAGGAAGTACGGGTCTGGACATTAAATACAGGTTTGAATTTAAGTAAATGATTCACATTAATCATAAAGCTCAGACAGCAGAGCGTTCAAAGATACATTTTCACAACAGCGCCCGTCTGTGCAGGTTTCACGTCATGTTTTTTATCGCTGTGATGATTGTGCTCGGCATATCTGTCATGTGTCCTTCCGGGGCATATGCAAATGAAGGCGGGATTATTAAAGAAATAGAGATCACCGGATTGAGCACGATAAGCCGGGAAGAGATGCTTTATCTTCTAAACATGAAACAAGGGGACCGGCTGGACAGGGACAAACTAAGATCAGGTTTAAAAAGGACATTTAAGAAAGGGGTATTTCTTGATCTGCAGGTTATGTCTGAACCAGTGAAAGAAGGGGTGAAGTTAACGTTTGTTGTCAAAGAAGTTCCTGTAGTAAACAAGGTCACTTTTGAAGGAATCGAACATATTCGAAAGCAGGACATTGAAAAGGAGTTTATGTTTGAAAAAGGTGATTATTTCAGGGAGGAAATCGTTGAAAAGGCAAGGGCAAAATTGATCAAATATTATCAAAATAGAGGGTATCCGGAGGCAGAAATTAAAATTTTCAGTTCAGGTGAAGACATCCATAAATCAGTTGATCTGCATGTTGATATAGAACAGGGAACGCCGCTGATAGTCAAAAACATAAATGTTCCTCCCGATGCTGAGTTATTCATAAGAATGGTCAGAGGAGATGTATTTGACAGGGAAAGACTTGAAAGAGATATGGAAAAACTGAGAAAGCATTATAAAAAGGAAAAACATATCAATCCCACCGTCGGACCTTACCGGTTTGTTGATGGAACCCTGGATATTCCTGTTGATCCGGGATCCCGGCTTCATATCGAATTCAAAAACAATAAGGTGTTCAGATCAAAGAGATTGAGTAAGGAAGTCCCTTTCCTGGAGAATGAGGAAGTATCAGATGAAGCTGTGTCTGAAACGGTTAACAGGATCAATAAGCTCTATCTTGGCAAAGGGTATTATAACGCCCAGGTTGCAGCAGGAATAGAACGAAGTGAAGACATGGTGAATGTATCTTTTCTCATCTTTGAAGGAGAAAAAGTCCTGTTAAAGAATGTATATATAAATACTGAACAGGTTGATCGCAAAACGGTTATGAAGATCATCCCTTTTAATGAGGGGGACCCTTACAATGATAATCTGCTGGAAACGGCTAACGATGACCTGGAAAGGTTTTACCATGCCCTTGGGTATCTTCAGTTTGAGGTCAAGGACGTTAAAAAGCAGTTTAGTGATGATGGTAGAGAAGTAAGTATTGAGTTTGACATCCATGAAGGCCCGCAGACAAGAATAGTTTCCATTGAAATAAAGGGGAACACGGAGCTGTCTCAGCCAAGGATCAGATGGTCTTTACAGCTTGAGAAAGGAGACCCTTACAATGACATGGATATTGGTGACGCCAGATACAGAGTGCTGGCACTGTATAGAAGTAAAGGGTATCTGGATGCTGATGTGGAAGTAAACAGTGTAATGGAGGGTGATAATGCAGCGGTTGTATTTACCATTGCTGAAAACAGACCATCGATTATCGGGAAGATCATTATCAGGGGCAATAAAAAAACACATACATCCATCATTGAAAGGGAGTTTACCGTGAGAGAAGGGGACCCGTATGATCAGCAGGAAATTACACGGATCAGGCAGCGGTTATACAAACTTGGGATATTCAGTGAAGTTACCATCAATATGATGGATAGAGATGATGATAATAAAATTATCAGAGATGTACTGGTGTCTGTTGTGGAAGGCAAGGCCGGCACAGTTGAGGTGGCCGTGGGATATGGAGATTATGAGGAGTTGAGAGGGTCATTTGATATAAGCTACCGCAACCTTGGAGGGTTGAGCAGACAGGTAGGTTTCCGCACTGAGCTCAGCTCAGTAGAAAAGAGGTATGTCCTGAATTTTGTTGAACCCTGGTTTTTTAAGGTGAGAAACCTTCCTTTGAAAATGTTTCTCATGAAGGAAGAGATCAGATCATTAAATGTGGAAACGCGAGATATTCTCTACAGGATCGATAAGTTCAGTTTTATTGCTGGTTTTGAAAAAGAACTGATCAATGGCTTACGCGTAGGATTAAACTATGAATACTCGTTTACCGATACGTCTGATGTTCAGCCCGGTATCATTCTCAGCAAGGAAGATACCGGTACTCTGGGGATAGGAAGTGTATCTCCGTCAATATTTTATGATAACAGGGACAATCCATTTGATCCGACATCAGGGTCTCTTCATGGCATTGTCATGAAATTTGCATCACAGGCATTTTTGTCAGATACTGAATTTATAAAAGCATCATTTCAGAGTTCCTGGTATCATCAATTAAAAGAAGGTATTGTATTTGCGTTTTCCGTTAAAGGGGGAGCTGCCTACAGTTTTGAAGGTTCCACTGAAGTACCACTTATTGAGAGATATTTTCTCGGAGGAAGAAGTACGGTGAGGGGTTACAGCAATGATGCACTGGGACCTAAAGGCATAGATGGCAATCCAACAGGGGGTAATATATTTGCTCTATTAAATGGTGAATTCAGATTTTCTCTCTGGAGAGGAATTGGTGTGGTTGCATTTGCAGACAGCGGTAATGTCTGGAATGCAGCAGACAATATTTCCACTGTGCTGAGACACACGATTGGCGGAGGGCTCAGATACAGCACTCCTGTCGGTCCGGTAAGAGTGGATTATGGATATAAACTGAGCAGGGAATCAGACGAAAGCGAAGGCGAGTTCCATTTCAGCTTTGGGCATGCCTTTTAATATGGAAAGAAGAAGTAAGAAGTAAGAGGTAAGAAATAAGAAATAAGAAATAAGAAATAAGAAATGGTGCATTATATATTTTATAATTGAAAAAGTTAAGATGAAGAAAATAAAAGATTGTATGTTAATAGGCAGTTTGCTTCTTACTTTTTACTTCATACATCCCTATTCAGCAAATGCCGAGTTGCTTGAGAGAATCGTCGCTATAGTAAATGATGATGTAATTTTGCAGAGCGAATTTTTCAAGGCCTTTGAGGCTGCCAGCGAATATAATCCTGATGTTATGGAGGCAGATGTTCTTGATGAAATGATAAACAGGCTGCTTTTATTGAAAGAAGCAAGGAAGTTAAGGCTCACGAGCTCTGATGATGATCAGGGGATAGCCAAGGGGGACAATATCATTTTTAAATAATTTATAGATATAAGTTTAAAAGGGTTTATACACGTTCCATATGAGGATATCGAGTATTATTATTATCAAAATAAAGACGGCTATTCGAACAGGGATTTTTTTGATGCCAGAAATGAAATAGAAGAATATCTCATTGAACAGGAATTAAATATGAAATTGACTGAATATATTCATGAGCTGAGACAGAAAGCATACATAAGAATCCAGCTGGGAACAGACATGTAATCATTAATGTCAAATGTCAAAATCAAAATGTCAAATCAATTTTTGAAATTGTATCATTAGGGCATTTATTTGACACTGGAGCTTTGACACCGGTCATTTCAGTTTCTTTAAGACAGCAGATTCATCGCAGTCAGGGAACTTATGGCACTTGAGACATTCCCCCCATATTTTATGGGGAAGAGAATTTTTATCTATGTCATCAAATCCTAATTCTTTGAAATAGTCCGGTCTGTACGTAAGTGCGAACACTTTTTTGACTCCCAGTTTTTTTGCCTCGCTGAGACAGTTTCTGATCAGTTTTTTCCCGATTCCCTGACGCTGATATTTTTTTGATACAGATACAGATCTGATCTCGGCAAGGTCATCCCATAAAATATGCAGAGCAGCAGTACCGGTTAAAGAGTCATCGGTAAAGCAGACATAAAAATCCCGTATGTTTTCATAAATCTCATTTAACGACCGGGGCAGCATGTCTTCCTTTCTGGCAAATTTGTTTATAAGGGAATGTATGTCCTTTGCATCCTTAAGAGAGGCTTTTCGAAATGTCATATTGTCTTTAACTAACCCTGTTTTTGTTCTCATATTTTCCATCCCTGAATAATTCCAATATAATCCCCTCTCGTAAACCATAGTCACTGACTATAATTTCACTTGAGCCGAACCGCTCCATTAATTTTAGAAGTATAAGTGTTCCCGGCACTATAATGTCAAGCCTTTCAGGTTCATATGGTATGTGTCGGGAGCGTTCCGCAGATGACATTAAGGAGATCCGGGAAAAAATATCTCTGATGGTTTCCAGTGATAATCTGGCCCTGTGAATTTTCTCATGTTCAAAAGATGTTAAATTCAGTGACACAGCTGCCAATGTAGTGATCGTTCCTGCTGTGCCAATCAGGATGGCTGCATTCCCTGTCATTTGATCAAAATAAGAAGTATATGAGGAAATCACATCTGATATTTCCTTTTCCATATTATCGATCATCTCAGGAGAGGGAGGATTTTCAGTCATATATCTGTTTGCGAGATACACAACCCCGAGGTCAATGCTTTGGACGAGTGCAGGTACTCCATACCTTGCATGAATAAGTTCAGTGCTTCCCCCGCCAATATCGATCATGATTGCTTCTTCAGGCACCTCCATATCCAGGACCATGCCTGATGCAGTTAACCTGGCTTCCTCTTCCCCGCTTATCGTACGGATATCAAGACCGGATATTTCTTTGGCTTTTCTGATGAAATTTCTGCTGTTTCTGGCTTCTCTCAAAACGCTGGTTGCACATGCAGAATATTTCCTCACATTATGGTCTGAGATACTTTGGCTGAATGTTTCCAGTGCATCAAGACCCTTTTGTATTGATATATCTGATATTATTCCCGTATCAGGTATGCCGTCTCCGAGTCTGGTAATGACTCGTTTAGAATGAATTTCTCTGAATGAATATGTTTGAGCGGCAGGAGCAAAATCAATTTCTGCGATGAGCAACCTGAATGTATTTGTCCCTAAATCTATGGCTGCATACATATTATTCTGCACGTATGATTATAGCTGAACAGCAGTGATTGTGGGAAGAGACACATCCCTCTGAGATGTGCCCAGTTGCTGCTATGAAATGAATAGAGATTTATTGGTTTCAGGAATTATCCGGGCTGCTTCAGCCCTTGACAGGAGCTCCATCACTGCCTTCTCACCATCAATACCAAGATCAACAGAGAAATCATTGACATACAGATTGATATGCTGGTTGATCACTTCATCAGATAATTCCTGAGAGTGCTGTCTGATATAATCAAGAGGACTCCGTCTAATATCAACTGCATATTCTATGCTTTGCTTAATATTTTTTTCTATCTGATGTATCTGTCCGTTTTCCAATGAACGCCGGGCTGCTATCCCTCCAAGCGGGATGGGGAATCCGGTTTCCTTCTCCCACCAGTCGCCCAGATCAATGATTTTTTTTAATCCATAAGACGGATAGGTAAAGCGGCTCTCATGGATGATAACCCCAGCATCAACGTCTCCCCGGGAAACGGCAGGCATAATTTCATGAAAAGGCATGGGAACTATGCGGGACGAACTGAATGAATGTTCATAAAGCTGCAAAAGTAGATACGCTGTTGTTAGCTTGCCGGGAATGGCCACTCTCTTAGTGCGCAGGTCTGCCATATTATAATCATGCCTGGAAATAACCAGAGGCCCGCATCCACGTCCAAGTGCCCCTCCTGATCTGAGCAGACAATAATCTTTACGCAGGTGACCTAATGCCGCATAAGAGATCTTTGTGACATCCAGTTCATTGTTCAGAGCTTTCTGGTTAAGTGTCTCCACATCAAGCAGAAATTCCTTGAAGCTCAGTTCGCCGGTTTTAATTTTATTATGTATTAACGCATAAAAAATAAACGTGTCATTAGGGCAGGGGGAGTAGCCGAGGGATATGTTTTTCATGGAAAGTAGTATAGCAAAAAAAGGGGGCTAAGAGGACCACCGACGAATGACGAATGACGAATAACGAATAACGAATGACGAATGACGAATGACGAATGACGAATGACGAATGACGAATGACGAATGACGAATGACGAATGACGAATGACGAATGACGAATG